>NZ_JAFRFW010000745.1:0-5060 GCF_017434145.1 Saccharopolyspora sp.
GGTGGTGCCGACGCGCCTGGTCGTGCGGGACACCACGGGACCGCCGCAGGAGTGAAGGTCCTTCGTGGACGGAATCTCCGGGTCACGGCTGGACAGTCACCTCCCGCAGGCCCGCGTTGCCCTCGCCTTCCGGGTTGGTGAGCTCGACGCGGACGAACCGCGTCGTGCGGCCTTCCGGCATTTCCGGCGCGGCTTCGCGGAAGTGCACACCGTCCACAGAGGTCAGCAGGCGCGACGACACCGGTTTCGTGTCCGTCCACTGTGGCGTGATGCGGGAGATCCGCTGCGGTGCGCCGAGATCGACGGTCATCGATCCCGGGCCGGTGGCGTTCAGTTCCCACGTCGTGGCGGGGCTGCCGTCGACCGCGGCTTCGGCGTACTTGCCCGCGTCCTCGGACGTGGCGGTCGCGGTCTTGCAGCGGGCGAGGTCGTCGGTCGGAGCACGGTCCGGGCGGCGGGTCTTGAGGCTCAGCGGCGTCGCCTCGCTCACGACGTGCGCACCGTCGGGCGCGTGCACCGTGAACGGCTCTCCCCCGCGGAGTTCGACGGTGCTCGTCTCCGGGCCGACGCGGACGTCGAAAGTCCTGCCCTGCCAATGCAATTCGGTCAGCTCGACGCCTCGCGGCAGCTGCGGCGGCAGCATCGGGTCGAGCGCGACGCCGTCCGCGCGCCAGCGCAGGCCGGTCAGCCCGAAGGTGAACACCTGCGAATACCCGCCGCCTCCGGTCAGGAAGTTCAGCGCGGGCGCACCGGCGCCCTCCCCCGCCTGATCCCCGCGCGCCTCGGAGAACTGCGCGAACGGTTCCCGCACGAACGGCCGGATCGAGCGGTTCAGGTAGGTGTTGGTGGCGCAGCCGGGTTCGCCTGCCGCGGCGGCGTCGATCGCGTGCACCGCGTCGGTCATCGCCGGGCCGTCCGGATCGGTGCGCGGCGCGTAGTAGTCCAGCGTGTTCGCCGCCGCCTCCGGCGACATCGGCCACTCCAGCGGGTACTGCAGCAGCACCGTGTCGGCCTGCTTGATCTTGCCCCCCTGGTAGCCGTCGTACTGCTGGAACACCTGCTGCTGCGGGTCGAACGGGATGCGCAGCTTGTCGGCGATCTCGGTCCACTGCGGGGGTGCCTGCCCGCCCAGCACGCGAGCGGCTTCCGCCGCCTGGCGCAGCGCGGTGGCCGCTCCGGCGTTGGTGAAAACCCCGTCGTTGACGCCGTTGCTGTATTCGTCGGGCCCGGCGACGTTGTTGATCGAGTAGCTGCCGTCCGGGTTCGGGGTGACCCGGCCGGTCCAGTACTCCGCGATGCTCTGCAGCACCGGCCACCCGTGCTCGCGCAGCCACTGCCGGTCACCGGTGGCCAGGTAGTACTGCCACGCCGCCAGCGCCACGTCGCTTTGCAGGTGGTTCTGCGTCCGGCAGTGCGGCGGATCCCAGCTGTGGCAGTCCTTCTCCAGATCACCGGTGTCCGCGCTGGTCCACGGGTAGAAGGCGCCGCGCTGGCCGAGAGCGGCCGCGTTGGCGCGCGCGGCGGGCAGCGTCTTCTCGCGGTACTCGACCACCGATTTGGCCAGTTCCGGGTGTTGCAGCAGCAGGCTCGGGTACATCCACAGCTCGGTGTCCCAGAAGATCAGGCCCGCGTAGTTGTCGCTGCTGAGCCCGGCGGGCGGGATGCTGGTGTCCTGCCCTTCGCGCACGCTCGACAGCAGCGCGTACTGCGTCGAGCGCAACGAGTTCTGCAGGTCCGGGCGCCCCGGGACGCGGATGTCGCTGTCCCACAGCCGCAGCCACCGCTGGACGTGCTCGCTGAACAGGTCCTGCCAGCCGCGGCGGGCGGCGTCGTGCGAGGCCGACACGGCCGAAGTGGCGTGCTGCGGCGAGGTGTCGACTCCGACGAACTTGCCGAGCTCGTAGGTTTCGCCCTGTTCGACGGGGAAATCCACGGTGTGCTCGGCGGTCAGCCCGTCGACGCTGCGCCGGTGCTCGGTGACGTCCACGCCCGAGCCCGGCCGCAGCGTCGATGCCACGGTCCCCTTGGCGCCGACACCGTCGGTGGAGAACCCGACCCGAACCGTGTCGCCGTTCGCGTCACCGCCGGTCGGCTGCATCCGGCGCGCGCCTGCGCCGTCGATCGCGTCGGTGACCCGCGCCTGGCCGTCCCAGTGCGGGGTCATCCGGACCCGCACCGCGCCCACGCGCTCGTGCGCGCGGTCGGCCACCACCTCGTAGACCAGGTCGGTGGCCCGGCCGTCCGGGGCTGTCCAGGTCAGCTCGGTGCGCAGCAGTCCACATCGGACGTTGAGGGTCTGCCGGTAGTGCGAGATCTGCTCCGGCGGCGTGTACGCACCGTATTCCTGGTCGCCGACGCCGACGCCGAGCGTCGACCAGGTTGGGATCGCCGCGATCGAGTGCCGGTCCTTCGGCGTCTGGTCCGTCGGCGCGAGCCCGTAGAGCCCGGCGACGAAAGCACCGTCGAGCCGCGGCGTCTTCAGCGGATACCCGGTCTCCTCGCCGGTGGCCATGTAGCCCATCCCGGCGGGCGGCACCCGCTGCCCGAGGTAGCCGTTGCCGACGAAGGCGTGCCGGGTGTAGGTGTTGTCGAACTCGCCGGTGGACAGCTCCCATCCCGGCCCGGCGGCGCAATCGGCGGGCGGCTGGGCCGGAACGGCTTGCATCGGAGTGGGGGCCACCGTGGTCGCGATCGCCAGCACGGTGCCGCCGAACACTCCCCCGAAGCGCGTCAGTCGCATGGAGACACCTTTGTCCTGGGCCGGCACGAACAGCCGGAGAGCCAACACTCTGTCACGGGTTCAGTCAATACCGGGTTCGCGGCGCAGTTCCCGGTTCGGCGGGCGCCGGGCGGCGAAACCATCTCGTCAAGCGAGTTCGTGCACTTCCAGCGAGATGACCTCGACCTGGCCTCCAGCGGAGAACAAGCACAGGCGGTCCGCACCCGCATCCGGCAGCACCAGGTCGGTGAGCACCGCCTGCCCCCGGTCCCCGAACACCTCCACGCAGCAGCGGTCCGCGAGCAACCGGATCCGCAGCACCTCGCCCGCCGGGTCCAGCGGCGTGCCGTGCCGTGCCGGGAACGTGGGGCCGACCGGTGCCGATCCGGACTGCGTGCGATCGACGAAGAGCTCGCCCGCATCCGCGTCGTAGCCCACTCGGGTGCGCCGTCCACCGCCGGAGAACACGTCGAACCCGAACGCGCTCGCCGTCCCGAGCCGGAACTCGGCGACGACGTCGAGCGCGGTTCCGGTGAACTCCGGCGCCGATTCGCCGACGACGCCTCGCCATCGCCGCACCCCCGCACGCCGGGACTCCAGCTCGGCGACCGGCTGCTGGGTCAGCAGCACCCCGGAAGCGGTCGCGGTGAGGCCGACCTGCCGCGGCACGGTCATCGCTCCGCGCCAGGGATCCGTGGGCACCTGCTCGGCGTAGTCCCAGTTGCTCAGCCAGCCGATCCACAGCCGCCTGCCATCCGCGGCTGGAACGTCCGAAAAGGACTGCGGAGCGTAGAAGTCGGCTCCCCGCTCCGCCCAGCGGACCCCGTCGGCCGGGCCCTGCGCGGAAAAGGTGGTCCCGTCGAAGTCGCCGAGGAAGTACTGCGTCGCCGAACCGCCGGCGGGACCGCCGGGGTTGATGCTGACGATCAGCACCCACCGCGTGTCCGCCGGGTCACCGTCCACCGGCAGCTCGAACAGGTCCGGGCACTCCCACACGCCGCCGTGCGCGCCTTCTGCGGCGCCGAACTCGCTGAGCCGGTGCCATTCCCGGAGGTTCGGCGAGCCGTAGAACACGATGCGGTCCCCGGCCGCGAGCAGCAGGATCCACTGCGCGGACCGCTCGTGCCAGAAGACCTTCGGGTCGCGGAAGTCTTCGACGCCCGGGTTCGGGATGACCGGGTTGCCCTCGTACTTGGTCCAGGTGCGCCCGCGGTCGGCGCTGTGCGCGATGCTCTGCTGCTGGGTTTCGCCCGCGCTGGTGTAGATGGCGACCAGTCCCGCGCCGCCGTCGAAGAACCCGCTGGTGTCGTGGTGGTCGACCACGGCGCTGCCCGAGTAGACCTCGCCGAGCTCGTCCGGCCGCAGCGCGACGTCCAGCTCCTGCCAGCGGACCAGGTCGGTGCTGACCGCGTGCCCCCAGCTCAGGTTCGCGTGCGCCGTGCTTTCCGGGTTGTGCTGGAAGAAGAGGTGGTACTCGCCGTCGTGGTGCACCAGGCCGTTCGGGTCGTTCATCCAGTTGCGCGCCGGGGTGAAGTGCACCGCCGGTCGCCAATGCGGCGTCGCCGCGGCGCGAGCCGGTGCCGGGGCGAGGCCCAGGCCGAGCAGGGCTCCGGTGCCGACGAGGAAACCGCGGCGGTTCAGCGCCCGGCCACCGGGTGTGGTTGCGGCCCTGAAAACGTCCGATCGCTGCTGCCATGCGGGTTGGTCGCGCACTCGATCCTCCTTGATCAAGCCTTCCGATCAGAGCGTTGTGCTGCGGTTGGGACTCGGCCGACATCACCGCGCGTTCTCGGAACCTGCGTTCGCTGAGGAGCATCAGCTGCTTGACGCAGGAACTCGGATTCCTGGGGCGCCCTAGGTGGCCGCGGGTTCCTCGTCGAGGTCCCGTTCGAGCAGCGCGACCAGCTCGTCGAGCGCTTCGGCGCTTTCCGAGCTCAGCTCCACCTGCTCGCCCTGCCGGGCGCCGAGCGTCATCAAGCCGAGCACGCTGCTCGCGTCGACCGGGTCGCCGGGACGATCATCGGTGACCTTCGCGATGGTCACCGCGGCGGGCTGCCCGGCAGCGGCCGAAGCCAGCAGGGCGGCGGGCCGGGCGTGCAGGCCGACCGCGGCGGCGATCGTGGCGCGACGATTCATGGAAATGCCTCTCAGTCCGTCGGTGCGAAAACCCTCGAGCTGCTTCCCGCGCAGCGAATTCAGGCTGCGACGGCGGTTTCGGCGGCGCCGGTCCGCTCGGTCCGGCGGAGCCGCTTGGCCAGCAGCACCGCCTCCGCCGCGACCACGACGCCCGTGACGATCGCACCCAGGTACGGCAACAGGTGCCCGGCGAGCGGCAGCACGA
>NZ_JAFRFW010000746.1:0-7636 GCF_017434145.1 Saccharopolyspora sp.
CGAACCGGCCGCCCCGGATGCCGCCCAGGAACGACGACCACGCCGAGGGGCTGACGAGCAGGTAGTCGCCGTCGGGGTCCTTGGAGTCGCGGGCGGCGACGGAGTGGTCGATGGGGGCGATCTCGACGCAGGTGCGGTCGGCCTTGCTATAGCTGCTCTTTTGCCACCCGGGATGAGCCACCTCGACGCAGGTGCGGGTGCCACTGCTGTAACTGCTCTTTCGCCATTGCGAGTCATTCGGCTGCAAGGTTTCCTCCTACCACATGCTGCTGATACCACCGGTCGGCGGTGTGTTTGACGGCCTCGGCCGACTCATCCGGCCCTAGCGCAATCTTGCGCAATTGGCGCAAAACTTCCGCCGCATCAGCAACGATATTGGCCTCTTCGACATATGACGAGGATCCGATGTTCTCGCACAGCACGAGGTCGGCGTGCTCAGCGAACTCCAGACGGGAGAACGGCCCGTCCAGACCAGCGTGCGCACCGACACCGAGTTCCAGGACTTGCAGGTTGACGTTCGGCCGAGCCGCGACCGCAGCGACTCGTCTGAGCTGGTGATACATCACCTCGGCATCGCCGACCGGGCGTTCCAGCACCGTCCTCTCGATCAAGAACTCGAATTGCCGCGAACTCAGCAGCAGCGTCTGCCGTTCAACCCGCTGCTCCACCAGCGCGTCCAGATCGGCACCCGGCTGAAGAGCGGACATCGCCTCCGCCAAAGCTGCCGCATAATCCGGAGTTTGCAGCAAGCCCGGCACGAACATCGTCTCGTAGCTGCTCAACGAGATGGCCTCGCGCTCGAAGGTTTTGATCGTGTCCCAGGCGCTCGCAAGCGACTCCACATCGCCCGGACGGACGCTCCACCAGTTGCGGTCGCCGCCGTGCCGCACCAGATCCAGGACTTCCGCCCGCTCGCCGGTGGGCACGCGGTACAGTCCCAACATCGCGGCCACGTCATCGGCGTTGAGCCCGCGGTGACCGGACTCCATCCGGCTGATCTTGCTCATCGAGAGCCCGAGCGCCTGCGAAACTTCCTGGGCGCTGAGCCCGCTGCGCTCCCGCAGCTGCCGGATTCTGCTGGCGACGCGGCGAGTCCGGACCGGAATCGCGTTGCTCTCACCCATGCTGCCCCCTTTCCTCGATCTCCGGGGACAGCTTCACGAGTTCCCAGCTTGGCAAGCTAGGGAGATCACTCGAAAGGAGCGTTGCGTGCCGCCGCGGGAACTCCGGAAAGTGCGGCACACCAACGAAAACCGGCTTTCGGGAGGCACAAGTGGCAACCTGGCAGACCCCCGCCGACGATCCGGCCGCGGCGATCACGATCGAACTCCATCCGCGCAGAATCACCCTCACCCAGGGCGAAACCGAACTGGTCGTCACCCAGAACCAGCTCTCGGACATCGCCGACAAGCTCTACTTCCTGGACCTGACCTTCCAGAACGACGCCGAAACCATCGTCGACGTCCTCTGCTCCACCTGACCCAACCCGAACACGAGTGAACGGACCGTTCGTCCCAATAGATTGGGCGAACGGTCCGTTCACTCCTGGAGAACGCGCTTCAGGAGTCGAGCAGGTGGGTCAGTTCGTCGCGGACTCGGCGGGACGCCGTGCGGAGGTCGTTGACGGCGGGGCCGTGGCGCAGGACGTCGCGGGACGTGGCGGGCAGGACCGACGGCAGGGCTGAGCCGAAGGTGGAGCGCAAACTTTGGACGGTCGCGCCCTGCGCGCCCAGTCCCGGAGCGAGGATCGGGCCGTTGAGGCGGGAGAAGTCCAGCTCGCCGGGGCGGATCGTGGCACCGGCGACGACTCCGACGTAGCCGTACGGCTCGGACCCCGCGTTGTTCTCCGCCGCGGCATCCACAATGGACTGACCGACCGACCGGCCGTCCTCGCCGGTGGAGCGCTGCAAACCGGCACCCTCCGGATTGGACGTCCGGCTCAGCACGAACACGCCGCGCCCGGTCTGCTCCGCGATGCCGAAAGCCGGTGCCAGCGAACCGAAACCGAGGTACGGCGAGACGGTCATCGCGTCCGCGGCCAGCGGCGAATGCTCGTCCAGATAAGCGTTCGCGTAGGCCGTCATCGTGGTCCCGATGTCGCCGCGCTTGACGTCCAGCAGCACCAGCGCACCGGCATCGCGGGCGTGCGCGACGACCTTCTCCAGCACGGCCATGCCCGCCGAGCCGTAGATCTCGAAGAACGCCGCCTGCGGTTTCAACACCGCGACCTCACCGGCCAGCGCCTCCACCGCGGTCATCGCGAACCGCTCCAACGCCCCCGGACTCTCGTCCAGGCCCCACGAATTCAGCAGCGCCGGGTGCGGGTCGATGCCCACGCACAACGCACCGCGCGCGGCGATGGAATCCGTCAGCCGCTGCCCGAAACCTGCCCGGACGGTCGTCATCGAGCTTCACCACCTTGGCGCAGAGCCGCCTGCAACGCCTGCAACGGCCGCACGCCGATGCTGCCCCGAATGCTCGCTTCGATGCCCTGCACCGCGGCGGCCGCGCCCTGCACCGTAGTGATGCACGGGATGTCGCGCGACACCGCGGCGGTCCGGATTTCGTAGCCGTCGACTCGCGGACCGGGGTTGCCGTACGGGGTGTTCACCACCATGTCCACCTCGCCGGAGCGGATCAGGTCGATCACGTCCCGGTCGCCGTCCACAGTGGCCTCGTTGTGCTTGCGCACGTTCTGGACCTCGATCCCGTTGCGGCGCAGCACTTCCGCGGTCCCGCTGGTGGCCAGGATCTGGAACCCGAGGTCGGCCAGCCGCTTGACGGGGAACACCATCGAGCGCTTGTCCTTGTTGGCCACCGACACGAACGCGGTGCCGGACATCGGCAGCGACCCGTAGGCACCGGTCTGGGACTTCGCGAACGCCTGCCCGAAGGAGACGTCGATGCCCATGACCTCACCGGTCGACTTCATCTCCGGGCCCAGCAAGGAATCCACGCCGTGGCCTTCGGGAGTGCGGAACCGGTGGAACGGCAGCACAGCTTCCTTGACCGCCACCGGCGCGTCGATCGGCAAGTCCCCGCCGTCGCCGACCGGCGGCAGAACCCCTTCGGTGCGCAGTTCGGCGATGGTGGCGCCGAGCATGATCCGCGATGCGGCCTTGGCCAGCGGCGCCGCGGTCGCCTTGGACACGAACGGCACCGTCCGCGAAGCGCGCGGGTTGGCCTCCAGCACGTAGAGCACGTCGTCCTCGAGCGCGTACTGCACGTTCAGCAGGCCGCGCACCCCGATGCCGTGCGCGAGGGCCTTCGTGGACTCCCGCACCTTCTCGATGTCCTGACGTCCCAACGTGATCGGCGGCAGCGCGCACGCCGAGTCGCCGGAGTGGATACCGGCCTCCTCGATGTGCTCCATCACGCCGCCCAGGTAGACCTCGTCGCCGTCGCACAGCGCGTCCACATCGATCTCGATGGCGTCGTCGAGGAAGTTGTCCACCAGCACCGGGTGTTCCGGAGTGACCTCGGTGGCCCGGGCGATGTAGTTCTCCAGCGAGGTCTCGTCGTAGACGATCTCCATCCCGCGGCCGCCGAGCACGTAGGACGGACGAACCAGCACCGGGTAGCCGATCTCGTCGGCGATCCGCCGCGTGGCGTCGAACGAGGTGGCCATGCCGTACTTCGGCGCGGGCAGCCCGGCCTTGCCCAGCACGTCGCCGAACGCGCCGCGCTCCTCGGCCAGGTGGATCGCCTCCGGCGGCGTGCCCACGATCGGCACGCCCGCATCGGAAAGCCGCTGCGCCAGGCCCAGCGGAGTCTGCCCGCCCAGCTGCACGATCACGCCCGCGACCTCGCCGGAAGCCTGCTCGGAGTAGACGACCTCCAGCACGTCCTCGAACGTCAGCGGCTCGAAGTAGAGCCGGTCCGCGGTGTCGTAGTCGGTGGAGACCGTCTCCGGGTTGCAGTTGACCATCACGGTCTCGAACCCGGCCTCGCGCAACGCCATCGCCGCGTGCACGCAGGAGTAGTCGAACTCGATGCCCTGCCCGATCCGGTTCGGACCGGAGCCGAGGATGATCACCTTCGGCTTCGCGCGCTGCTGCTCGACCTCCGACTCGGCGCCGGGATCCAGCTCGTAGGCCGAGTAGTGGTACGGCGTGCGGGCGGCGAACTCGGCCGCGCAGGTGTCGACGGTCTTGTAGACCGGGCGCACCCCGAGGCGGTGCCGCAGCGCGCGCACCCCGTCCTCACCGACCAATTCCGGCCGCAGCGCGGCGATCTGCCGGTCCGAGAGCCCGGAACGCTTGGCTTCCCGGAGCAGATCGCTGTCCACCACCGGCGAATCCACCAGCGCGGTGCGCAATTCCACCAGCGCGGCGATCTGGTCGATGAACCACGGGTCGATCGCGGAAGCGTCGTGCACCTGCTGCACGCTCGCACCCAGCCGCAGCGCGCGCTCCACCGTGTACAACCGGCCGTCGTGCCCGGTGCGCAGGTCGTCCAGAGTGGACTCCAGCGTGGCGCCGTCCGGGTCCGGCTTGGTCCAGAACCCGACCCGCGCGGTCTCCATCGACCGCAGCGCCTTGCCCAGCGCCTCCGGGAAACTGCGGCCCAGCGACATCGCCTCGCCGACGCTCTTCATCGTCGTGGTCAGCGCCGGGTCCGCACCCGGGAACTTCTCGAACGCGAACCGCGGCACCTTGACCACCACGTAGTCCAAAGTGGGCTCGAAGCTCGCCGGGGTCTCACCGGTGATGTCGTTGCGGATCTCGTCGAGCGAGTAGCCGATCGCCAGCTTCGCCGCGATCTTCGCGATCGGGAAACCGGTGGCCTTCGACGCCAGCGCCGAGGACCGCGACACCCGCGGGTTCATCTCGATGACCACCATCCGCCCGGTGCGCGGGTGGATCGCGAACTGGATGTTGCAGCCGCCGGTGTCCACCCCGACCTCGCGCAGCACGTCGATGCCGACGTTGCGCATGTGCTGGTATTCCCGGTCGGTCAGCGTCATCGCCGGGGCGACCGTCACCGAATCCCCGGTGTGCACGCCCATCGGATCGACGTTCTCGATGGAGCACACGACCACCACGTTGTCCGCGTGGTCGCGCATCAGCTCGAGCTCGTACTCCTTCCAGCCGAGCACGCTCTCCTCGATCAGGACCTCGTGCACGGGCGACTCCGTCAGCCCGAACGATGCCATCCGCTCCAGGTCCTCGTGGGTGTGCGCCATGCCCGAACCGAGCCCGCCCATGGTGAAGCTCGGCCGGATCACCACCGGCAGGCTGTGCTCGGCGACGAAGTCGCGGATCTCGTCCATCGACTTGCACACCTTGGATTCCGGCACCTCACCGCCGACCGAGCGCACGATGTCCTTGAACCGCTGCCGGTCCTCACCGCGCTCGATCGCCTCGATGTCCGCGCCGATCAGCTCCACGCCGTACTTCTTCAACACCCCGCGCGCATCCAGCGCCATCGCGGTGTTCAACGCGGTCTGCCCGCCGAGGGTCGCCAGCAGCGCGTCCGGCCGCTCGGCCTCGATCACCTTCTCCACGAACTCCGGAGTGATCGGCTCCACGTAGGTCGCGTCCGCGAACTCCGGGTCGGTCATGATCGTCGCCGGGTTGGAGTTGACCAGGCTGACCCGCAGCCCCTCCTCACGCAGCACCCGGCAAGCCTGCGTCCCGGAGTCGTCGAACTCGCTCGCCTGCCCGATCACGATCGGCCCCGACCCGATCACCATCACGTGCCGGATATCAGTGCGCTTGGACATCAGCGGGCCTCGCTCATCATGCTCGTGAACTGGTCGAACAGGGGCGCGGCGTCGTGCGGTCCGGCCGCGGCCTCCGGGTGGTACTGGACGCTGAACGCGGGGCCGTCGAGCAGCCGCAGGCCCTCGACGGTGCCGTCGTTCGGGCAGTAGTGGCTGATCTTGGCGGTGCCGAAGTCGGTGCCGAACCGCTCGTCCGCCTCGCCCTCGACGGCGAAACCGTGGTTCTGCGCGGTGATCGCGACCTTGCCGGTGTCCACATCGATCACCGGGATGTTGATCCCGCGGTGGCCGTAGCGCATCTTGAAGGTCCCGCGGCCCAACGCGCGGCCCAGCAGCTGGTTGCCGAAGCAGATGCCGAACAGCGGGATCTTGCGGCCCAGCACCTCGCGGGTGAGTTCCACGCCGTGCTCGGCGGTGGCCGGGTCGCCGGGGCCGTTGGACAGGAACACGCCGTCCGGTTCGACCGCCAGCAGATCGTCCACAGTGGAGGACAGCGGCAGCACGTGCACCTCGATGCCGCGCTGAGACATCATCCGCGGCGTGTTCGACTTGATGCCCAGGTCCAGCGCCGCGACGGTGAACCGCTTCTCGCCCTGCGCGGGCACCACGTAGGACTTGCCCGTGGTCACGTCACCGGCCAGGTCCGCACCGGACATCGGCGCGGACGAGGCGACCTGCTCGACCAGCTCCTCGTCCGGGCGCAGGCCCGCACCGGAGAAGATCCCGGCCCGCATCGCCCCGCGCTCGCGCAGGTGCCGGGTCACCGTGCGGGTGTCCAGGCCCGCGATGCCGACGATGCCCTGCCGCGTCAGCTCGTCGTCCAGCGAACGGCGGGAGCGCCAGTTCGACGGGGTCCGGGCGGGATCCCGCACGGCGTAACCGGCGACCCAGATGCGCTGCGACTCGTCGTCCTCGTCGTTCCAGCCGGTGTTGCCGATCTGCGGCGCGGTCTGCACCACGATCTGGCGGTGGTAGGAGGGGTCGGTCAGCGTCTCCTGATACCCGGTCATGCCGGTGGAGAACACCGCCTCGCCCAGCGTGCGGCCTTCGCTGCCGTAGGCGGTACCGCGGAAGATCCGCCCGTCCTCGAGCACCAGGGCCGCCGGAGTGTGCGCGCTCATGTGAGTCCTTCCGGGTTGTCGTCACGTCCTGCGGCAGGCGCCAGTGCCCGCACCGCCTTCGCCCACTCGTCCTGAGTGGACTCGTCGTCCGCGCGGAAACCGGTGTCGATCGCCTGGTCCCCCAGTCGCCAGGTGAACACCAGCATTCCCTTGCCCGGCACGACCTTGTTCGCCAGCTTGTGATCCACCCGGGCGTCCACGACCGACTCCGCGGGGATCCACATCGGACTCGCGCCGTCGCGCTCCAGGAGCACGCCGGAGCCGCGCAAGCTCGCGACGGCGTTCGCGCGGTGACCGATGTCGCCGACGGCGATCCGGTCCTGCCAATCCTCGGCTCTCGTGCTGCCCACGTAGAAGCCGCTGATGGACTCCCGGATCTCCGATTCGTCCGCCAGATCGGCGGGAACCGCGGGGAACTCCGGCAGGTCCGCCTGCCGCCGCGCCCGGTTCGCCCATCCCCGGCGCATCCCGTAGAAGACCAGCGCCACCAGCAACAGCAGCACCAGCACCCACAACGTCCGCGCCATCAGCGCCTCACCTTGCCCTCGAGCGCGGTCACCTTGCCGCGCAACACCGTCGCCAGCACCCGGCCCGGCAACTCCATGCCTTCGAACGGAGTGTTCGCCGCGGCGCTGGCCAGCTCCGCACCGCGCACCGTCCAGCGGTCCTGCTCGGCCACCAGCGCCAGGTTCGCCTGCTCGCCCACCTCGATCGGTCTGCCCTGCTCGGCCAGCCCGGCGATCTCGGCGGGCCGCTCGCTGAGCACCCGCGCCACACCGCGCCAATCCAG
>NZ_JAFRFW010000747.1:0-2629 GCF_017434145.1 Saccharopolyspora sp.
CGAGACGCGGGGCGCCTCTGAACACCTTTCAGCACCCTAGCGGGTGATCACCGACAGCCGTGCGGCCGCGGCGCGAGCATCCTCTATTCTGCGCGGGCGCCCTGTCCCCCACCGCCGAAGGATCGAACTCACGTGGCGGGAACCCTGCTGAGTCCGGCTCTGACCGGCCCCCGACCGATCGACGCACCGCGCCAGGATTCGGCCGTGCGGCTTCCGCTGCGCACCGCGGTGATCGAGCTGCTGGCGGGTTCCGCGGTGGCCGCGGTGGTCAGCCTCGTCCTGCAGTTCGCGGTGACCCGGCTGGGCATCAGCGAGCCCAGTTACGCGCCGGAGGCGCTGGCCTCGCTCGGCGCCGGCCTGGTGCTGTTGATCACGTTCGCGGTGCTGGCGTTCGCCCGAATCGGCGCGCCGCGGTGGCTGCGCGCGACGGGAACGTGGGTCGCGCTGTCGGCGTTCAGCACGCTGGCACTGGCGATCCCGTTGCAGGCCACCCGGTACTACTTCGGCGGTGCGTCCGTCGACAACGGGTTCCGGATGCAGTACATGACGCGGATGGCCTCGACGCTGGGCCTGGCGGACATGAACTACGCGGACACCGCGCCGTACTACCCGGCAGGCTGGTTCTGGCTCGGCGGCCGGTTCGCGAACCTGCTCGGCTGGGAAGGCTGGGCCGCCTACAAGCCGTACGCGCTGATCTGGGTCGCGGTGACCGCCGTGGTCACGTTCACGCTCTGGAGCGTGGTGGTGCGGCGCAAGCTGGCGCTGCTGGCGGCGGTGGCCACGACGCTGGCCGGGATGCTGCACGGCATCGAGGAGCCCTACGCCTGGCCGTCGGCGGCTTGGCTGGCGCCCATCGCGGTGCTGACCTGGCATGCGCTGCGCCGTGGGGATCGCGCGCCGCGCTGGACGCTGATCGGCATCGGCGGCTACGTCGGTTTCGCCGCGATCACTTACACGCTGCACTTCGGATTCGCGGTCCTGCTGATCGTGGCCATGGCGGTGGTGATCGGCGTCTTCCGGGTGCGCCGCGGCGCGTCGCTGTGGCCGACGGTGCGGGGGCTTTTCCTGCGGCTGCTGCCGATCGGCGTGGTCAGCGGGCTGATCGCGCTGCTGGTGTGGTTGCCGTACGTGCTGTCCACGCACGTGTTCACCGACAACCCGCGCAGCGCTGCGCTGCACTACCTGCCGGAGGACGGTTCGTTCCTGCCGGTGCCGATGACCGAGCCGACTCCGTTCGGCGCGCTGTGCCTGGCCGGGTTCTGCTGGCTGTTGCTGCGCGCCCGCCGCAGCGAGATCGCCGCGGCGATGCTGATGCTGGTGCTTTCCATCTACGTGTGGTTCGGACTGTCCACTTTGGCGTTGGTGGCGAAGACGACGTTGCTGTCGTTCCGGCTGAACGTGATCCTCGGCGCGGTGCTGGCCGTGGCGGGCGTGTTCGCGCTGCTGGAGTTCATCGGGTGGCTGCGGGAGCGCGTCGACCTGGCGTACGCCGCGCGGATCACCACGCTGTCCTGCGCGCTGGGCCTGATCGGCGCGATCACCCTCACCCAGGGGGCCATCGGCACCAAGCTGAAGGACTCCACCGAGCTGGCCTACGAGGACTACTACCCGACCGGGAACAACGCGATGGGCGCGCGGGACCCGCAGGAGACCGGGTCGTGGGCCGACGACGTCTACCGCGCGATCTCCGGTCTCACCGGCAAGCAGCCGCAGCAGAACATCCTGCTGACCACCGACTACAAGCTCATGTCGTTCCGGCCGTACTGGGGTTTCCAGCAGGAGACGCCGCACTACGCGAACCCGCTGGCCGAGTACGACGAGCGGGCCGCCGAGATCGAGCGGTGGTCGAAGGCGCGCAGCGGACCGCAGCTGCTGGCCGAGATGAACCGCGGAAAGTTCGCGGCCCCGAACGTCTTCGTGCTGCGCAACCCGATGAGCCCGGTCGCGTCGGAGAGCGAGAAGGAACGCGCCGCCGACCCGTCCGACCCGAACGGCCGGAAGCTGGCGCTGACGTTGAAGGGCGACTCGTTCCCGCAGCTGCCGAACGTGCGCGACTACGACGTCCACTTCGATCCGGCGGTGTTCGACGGGCCCGGGTTCTCCCGCCGCGACGTCGGCCCGTACACGATCATCGCGGTGCGCTGACCGGTCGGCGGGCAGCCCGAGCGCTGCCCGCCCGGGATCGATCCCGAACCCCGCGAGCACCGGCGATCCCCGTGCCGCCGAGGCGCGGCGAACTCGGCGCCCTTGCGTCCGGTGATCGGTTCGAGGGGGTAGCGTGGCCGGACGTGACTGGCCCTGATCCCGTGGACGTACGTCTGCTCACCGCCGTCGCCGAGTCCGGCCGCGCCGCGGTGCACGAGATCGCGGGCAGGCTCGGCATGGACGTCCGCGAGGTCGCCGCCCGGCTCGCCGCGCTGTCGACCACGGGACTGCCGATGGTGGTCGGCGTCGAATGCGACCCGGCAGGCATCCGCAACGCGCTGGCCGCGGCGAACGCGTGGGTCCAGCAGCACAGCGGCGGCCAACAGGTGCACGGCGGCCCCAGTGGTGGTCACAGTGGTGGTCACAGCGGCGGTCATCCCGGCACCGGCCCGAGCGGTCCGCAGCAGTTCGTCCCGCCGGCTCC
>NZ_JAFRFW010000748.1:0-3181 GCF_017434145.1 Saccharopolyspora sp.
GACCGGGCGACCAGCGTGGCACCGCCACCGACCAGCGCCGTCAACGCCATCGCACTGCCCACCGCGGCGAGGGCCGTCTGCCGCCTGCGGCGACGGCGCGCGGACGCCACCAACGCCCATTCGGCGCCCGGGCGCACCGGCACTTCCAGCCGGTCGTCGGCGAACAAGCGGTGCAGCTCGTCGTCGAGCCCCATCACACCTCACCGCCCTCGAACAGCGGGCCGAGCTTGCGGCGCAACGCGGCCAGCGCCTTGCTGGCCTGGCTCTTCACCGTGCCCGGGCTGACGCCCAGCGAGCGGGCGATCTCCGCTTCGGACAAGCCCTCGTAGTAGCGCAGCACCACGACCGCGCGCTGCCGCGGCGGCAGGTCCCGCAGCGCCTGCCACAGCGGCTCGTTCTCCAGCCGGTCCGGGGCATCGGCGGCCGGGACGTCCGGGAACTCGGCGAGCAGCGTTTCCCTGCGAGTTCTGCGCCAGCGGCTGACGTGCGCGTTGGCCATCGCCTTGCGCACGTAGGCGCGGGGTTCCTGGCAGCTCTGGCTGATCTTCGACCAGCGGGCGCCGACCTTCTCCAGCACCGTCTGCACCAGGTCCGCCGCGTCGTGCGGATTGCCGGTCAGCGCGTGGCCGTAGCGCATCAACCCGGGCAGGGCGGCCCGGACGAACTCCGCGAAGTCGTCCTCCACCTCGGCCACGTCCCGCGCTCGCACCGGGCGCGACCAGCTCACCGCCGACTCCGCGGCGGGTGGCACAGCAGGCGATCGAGCGGTCACGCCACCACTCCCCTCCGCAGCACTGTCGCTTTACGGAGGTACGCGCCCGCGGTCGGCAGGGTTGCCGTTCCGGTTCCGGACCACCCGAACGGCCCAGCGGAGATCAGGGCGCGGAGCCGATCCACATCCCGGGACGCCGTCGGTGCGTGGTCAGGTAAGTGAGCCCGGCTTCCCCGGCCGTGAAGGCGCGGCGCGAGCCGTGCGGGAGCCACAGCAGCGCGCCCCCGGTCATCGGGTGCGAGCCGTCCGCGGCTTCGAGCACGCCGTTCCCGCCGAGCACGAGCAGCAGCACGTCCAGGTCCGGTTCGGCGTGCGCGTCCACACGCTGGTGCGGGGCCAACCGGACGACGTTGGCGTCCAACTGCCGCCCGGCTTCAGCGAGCTTCCACCGCACACCGGATGACTCGTCCGCGGCGAGCTCCCCCACGTCGGCGAGGACGCGCGGGAGCTCCTCGGGCACTTCGCGCTCCGGCATCGCCTCAGCGCAGCGTGACTTGGCGACCGCGCAACCCGTCGCGGGAACGCCGCTCGGTCGCGTCCAGCGGAGTGCTCTCCAGCGACTGCAACGCCTCGGTGAGCCGTTCGCCCAGCGCAGCAGCGGGTTCGTCCCACTCCCGCGGGTGCTTGTCGCGGTCCAGGTCCCACACCGGCACCAGCACGCCGTGCGCGCGGAACGACCCGGCGAACCGGCTGTCGTCGTCCAGCGCCAGCTCACCGCGCGCGGACAGGCGCGCGCAGGCGGCCAGCAGCTTCTCCTCCGGCTCCGGGCGCACCCAGCGCAGATGCGCCTTCTCGCCGGTGTCCACCCAGTACGCCGAGCGGGCGGTGGAGAGCCGGGCGGTCGGCATGATCGCGGCGTTCGCCCGCTCCAGGGACAGCTTGATCTCACCGGTCGGCTCGGTGCCCTCCGGCAGCCACCACGAGAAGTCCTCGTGCAGCTCGACGTCCAGCTCGGCGTCCGGGTCGATCAGGTCCTGCAACCGGGTCGCGTCCGGCTGCGGCGTATCGGGGCCGACGACCGGCAGCGACTCGCCCGCCTCGGCCTCGCGCACCCACTCGACCGCGCGGGCCAGGTCGCGGCTGAGATCGCCGGAGCGGGTCTGCACCTGCAGCCCGACGAACGCCTCCTCGTCGGAGCGCTTGACCGCCGCGGCCGCCATCGGCAGCACCGAGGCCACCGTCACGTCCGCGCCGTCGCGCAACGGCAGCTTCGCCGTGGCCGACGGGACGAACTCGCGCAGGGCCACCAGGTCGCCCTCCGCGGCCAGGCCCTCGAACGGCCTGGTCACGATCACGTCGCCGGCACCTCGGGCGGTGCCGTGGCAGTTCTTGTAGCGCTTGCCGGACCCGCACGGGCAAGGCTGCCTCGGGCCGACAGCGCCCTCTGCGGCCTGGGACCGGGTGGCCGTTCGCTTCGACACTCGAAGCCTCCTCGCTCGAGTCGTGTGATCGGACCCACCGACGCTACCGAGCCGCGGACACCGGCGATTCCCCGGGGCAACCGCCGTGCGCTGTGCCAGCCGCCCGCTGTGCCAACCGCCCGCTGGGCGAAGCTCGCTCAGCGCGCGGCGGTGGACGGCCGCTCGGCGCGCTGCGGCGCCGGCGCACCCCGGACGTCGAGGACGCGCCAGCGCGCCAGCCCCGCCGGATCCAGCGGCACGATCAAGCTGGACAGGTAGTGCACGACGCGCAACGTCAGCACTGCCACGGCCACCACGGCCACATCGGACCAGAAGTGCAGCACCACGCCGTCCGCAAGCGCCTGTACTCCGCTGCGGAAACCCCACAGGAACGCGATCCAGCCGAGCACGAGGCTCACCGCCCACGCGGCCCACCAAGCCAGCACCAGCCGCGAGGGACGGGGACGCTCGCCGGAACCGCGGGTGCCCGCACCGATCAGCACGGCGTGTTCGACCTCGGCCAGCGCCGAACCCGGCAGCACCAGGTTCGCGCCGGGCACCAGCACCCCCGCCACGACCTGCCAATCCGGGCGGCGCGGAAGCACCCCGATCCGATCCGCGGAGGCGACGCGCGCCCACAGCAGCCACAGCACGGCGAAAACTCCGCTGCAGAAACCGAGCAGCCAGCTCAGCGAACCCGCTGCGAGCACCAGGGCGTCCGAGACGTCCAACGCGGTTTTCGACAGCGCGGTGTCCCGGCTCATCAGCAGCAGCACGTAGCGCCAGAGCTCCGCCGCGGCGGCCACACCGGCCATGCCCGCGGTCAGCCGCAGCGCCGAGATCGTCGTCGCCGACCATGACGCGACCCGCTGCACCGGATCGGCCCGCGGCTGCGTCGGCAGCGCGAGCGGCCAGCGCCATCCCAGCGGCGGGAAGCCCCACCGCGGAACCGCCGGGTACGCGGGCGGTCCGGCGTAGGGGCGAGCCGGGCGCGGGCGCCTGCGCGTGC
>NZ_JAFRFW010000077.1:0-6337 GCF_017434145.1 Saccharopolyspora sp.
CGACTCGGCGTTCGGGCTTCTCCGGGGCGGTGACCTGACGATCGGCAACCTGGAGGTTCCGCTCACCGAGTCCGGTCAGCGCGCCGAGAAACTGGTCACGATGCGCGCGCCGACGTCAGGCGCGGCGGAACTCGCGGCATTCGGCTTCGACATGGTGTCCCTGGCCATGAACCACGCGATGGACTACGGCGCCGAGGGCATGCGGGACACGGTGCGGGCGCTGGATGCTGCGGGAGTCCTGCACGCCGGGTTCGGCGAATCGCTCTCCGAGGCGACCCGTCCCCGCGTGGTGTCCGTCGGCGAGAAGACCTTGGCATTCTTCAGCTTCTGCTCCGCGCTCCCGCTGGGCGCCAATGCGACGGCCGACCGGGCCGGTATCGGGGCGATCCGGGTGCGCCAAAGCTTCGAGTTCGACAGCACCTTCCTGGACGAGACCCCGGGAACGCCGCCCTTCGTGCATTCGAGCGCGCACGAGCCGGACGTGCGAGCGGCAGCGGCCCTGATCGGCGAAGCCAAGCGGCGCAACGACTTCGTCGCCGTGGCGCTGCACTGGGGCGTTCCGTTCTGCTACCTGCCGACCGCGCAGGGGCCGCTGGCGCAGTATCAGCAGCCGTTGGGGCGGCGCCTGATCGACGCCGGCGCGGACCTCGTCATCGGACACCACCCGCACTGCCTGCATCCGGCCGAGTTCTACGAACGCGGGCTGATCCTGTACTCCACCGGCAACTTCGTCTTCGACTGGTGCGACGGGTGGAGCCCGGACTCGATGGCCGCGCAGGAAGACGCTCATCCGGCCCCTCCCTACCAACCGGCCTTGTTGACGGGCCCCTGGTACGAGAGCGCCGTGTTCCGCGTGCAGCTGGGCGGGGCCGACGGGCCCACGCTTCGCCTGGATCCCATCGAGCTCGACACGGACAGCCAGCCGATCATGCCGCGGCCCGAGGCGGCGGCCTCGATCCTCGCCCGGTTCGCGGAGGCGTCCAGGGAGCTGGACCCGTCCATTGTGGTCGACGAGGACGGGCTCGTGCGGCGAACTTCGAAGAACCACAACGTCGTGGAGGAAGCATGACCGAGCAGCAGCCGTGGCAGTGGGACGAGCCGACCTGGCGCGGGCACGTCGAACGTGTGCGCGCCGGGCGTCCGCTGCGACCGGATTCCTGGCCCGGTGGCGCGAAAGCCGCTGTGGCATTGTCGTTCGACTCCGACCACGAAACACCCGCGCTGCGTGACGGCAATGTGCTGCCGGGCACGCTGTCCCAGGGCGAGTACGGTGCTCGCGTCGGTGTGCCACGCATCCTGACGCTGCTCGAACGCTTCGAGGCGCGGTCGACGTTCTTCATGCCTGCGGTGTCCGCGCTCCTGCACGACGGCGAAATAAAGTCCTATGTGGACGCCGGGCACGAGGTCGCGCTGCACGGCTGGATCCACGAACGCAACACCCGGCTACCACCCGAGGCCGAACGCGACCTGACATTCCGGGCCGCGGACACGCTGGAGCGCCTCGGCGGAACACGCCCGGTCGGCATCCGAACCCCGTCGTGGGATTTCTCCGCCCACTCTCTGCGGATCATCCGCGAGCTGGGCCTGACGTACGACTCGTCACTGATGGCAGATGACGACTGCTACGAGATCCTCGCCGACGGAGAACCAACCGGCATCGTCGAACTGCCGGTGGAGTGGATCCGCGACGACATGCCGTACTTCACGATGGACCGCTTCACCTCGCTACGGCCGTACACACCGCCGCGGGGCGTGCTGTCGCTCTGGCGCGACGAGTTCGATGCCGCCTACGCCGAGGGCGGGATCTTCCAGCTCACGATGCACCCCCACTGCATCGGGCACCGCTCCCGCATCGCGATCCTCACCGAACTCCTCGAGCACATCGCCTCGCACGAGGACGTCTGGTTCGCCACGCACGCCCAGATCGCCAACCACGTACTCAGCGGAAAGGACCTGTCGCGATGACCGGTACCAACGAACGCATCGAGGGCACGTTCGAGCGGAACCTGGACTCGGTCCTGGAACTTTCGCACCGGATCAACGCCAACCCGGAACTCGCCTTCGAAGAGCACGAAACCTCGGCGTCGATCATCGCGGCGCTCGAAGACGGCGGGCGGTTCACCGTGGAGGAAGGCGTGGCCGACCTGCCGACGGCGTTCGTGGCGTCGGCCGGACACGGTGACCTGGTCTTCGCCCTCTGCGCGGAAATGGACGCGCTGCCCGGCATCGGCCACGGCTGCGGCCACAACGTCATCGCCGCGTCCGCCGTCGGCGCCGCCCTGGCCTTGGCCCCCTACGCCGACGAACTCGGGCTGACGGTGCGGGTCGTCGGCACTCCTGCCGAGGAAAGGGGAACCGGCAAGGAGATCATGGTGAACCGCGGCGTCTTCGACGACACCCACGCGGCCATGATGGTGCACCCATCGCTCAAGGACGTCGTCACGCCGCAGCTGCGCGCTTCGCGCTCCTGGCAGGTGACGTACACGGGTCGCGGCGGGCACGCGTCGCGACCCTGGAACGCGTTGAACGCCGGGGACGCGACGGTCGTCGCCCAGACCGCCATCGGGCTGCTGCGCCAGCAGTTGCGCGATGGCGTCCGGGTGCACCACGTCGTCAAGGAGGCCGGGGCGGCCGTCAACGTCATCCCCGACCGCGCGGTCACCGACTGCATGATCCGCTGCGACACCATTGCCGAAGTCGACGAAGTGTGGGAGCGGGTGCGCCGCTGTTTCGACGCCGGCGCCGTCGCCACCGGCACCAGCGTCGAGTACAGCGCATTACCGTCCATTTACCGCGAATTCCGGCATGATCCCGACTTGGCGCCGCTGTTCGAGCAGAACGCCAAGGCCATCGGCCGGACCTTCCCCGACTACCCGGACACGATGTTCGGCTCGACCGACATGGGCAACGTCTCGCTGCGCATCCCCGCGATCCACCCCATGCTCTCCTTCGATCTCCCGCCCGAAGACGGCAATCACACCGCCGCCTTCGCCATCGCCGCCGCACGCCCCGAAGGCGACCGGTTCGTGCACGACGCCGGCCTGGCGATGGCTCTCACCATCGCCCATGCCGCCCAAACCGACTCCGTCCGGACGCGGCTGCTCACCTAGTCCCCCAGTGCCTGAGCCACCGCTGAAGCGGGCCCGGCGCGTCGAGCCGGTTCACGCGTCTTGGCTCTCCCGCCTGGCTTCGGCAGCGGCAGTCAGAGCTGGGAGCCGCCGCCGTCCACCGCGAGTTCGGCTCCGGTGGTGTAGGTGGCGTCGAACGCGAGGAACGCGACTGCCTTGGCGACCTCGGTGGGGGCGCCCATGCGCAGCATGGGGTTGTCCGCAGCCATCTGCGTCTTCGTTTGTTCGGCCGTCTCCAAGGGCAGCGACTTCTCCAGGATCCCGGAGTCGATCGGGCCGGGGCTGACCGCGTTGACGCGGATCTCCTGCGGGAGCAGTTCCCGGGCCAGGCTGCGGGTCATCGAGCGCACCGCCGCCTTGCTGGCCGCGTACGCGCTGAGCATCGGCAGACCCAACACGTTCGCCACCGACGTGGTGAGCACCACGCCGCTGCCCTCGGCCAGCAGCGGAGCGAGCTTCTGCACCGTGAAGTACGGGCCTTTGGCGTTGATGGTCAGCACATCGTCGAAGAGCTCCTCGCTGGTCGCCTCGAACGGTGCGAAACCGTTGATCCCGGCGTTGGCGAACAGGGCGTCGACCGTGCCGAACTCAGCCTTCACCCGCTCGGCCAGCGCATCGATGTCGGGCGACGAGGACGCGTCGCCGCGGACCGCGATCGCGTTCTCGCCGAGCTGGTCACGGGCGCCATCCAGAGTGGCCTGGCTGCGCCCGGTGATCAGCACGCGCGCCCCCTCGTCCACGAGCAGCCGCGCGGTGGCCAGGCCCAATCCGCTGCTGCCTCCTGTGATCACGACGTGCTTGTCCGCATACCTGCCCATATCAGACGTCTCCTTCTTGGCTTCCGGATCTCGTGCCGGAGGGTCGGCCCCGGCGGCACAACATCGAGTCAACGGCCTTCTGAGCTGGGCGTCCAAGACCTGTTTCGCACCTCGTCATGCAGAATCGGAATGACGCGTAGAGTGGCCGGGTGTCCGACGAAGCCTCGCGACCTCCGGCGCTCGACCTCGACTCGGACCTCGATCTGCGGTTGGTGCGGTACTTCACGGTCGTCGCCGAGCACCTGAACTTCGCCCGGGCGGCAGCCGCGTTGCACATCGCTCAACCTTCGCTGAGCCGCCAGATCCAGCGGCTGGAGGACGCCCTCGGAGTCCGCCTGCTGGAACGCACCACCCAGGGCAGCAGCCTCACCGCCGCCGGCGCGGCCTTCCTCCCCCGAGCGCAGGAACTCCTGCACTCCGCCCACCGGGCGGTGCACACCGCACGCGCGGCCGCGCCGCCGCACACGGTCACCGTCGGATACGTCGAGGACCTCGTCATCACCCCCGCGGTGCGGGACCTGCGCTGCCGTCGTCCCGACGCCCACGTCCGCACCCGGCACCTGGACTGGAACGAAACGGGCGCCCTGCCCGACGGTCGAGTCGACATGCTCGTCGCCCGCACGCCGCTGCCCATCCCGACCGACGACCTGCGCGTGACCACCCTCTACGACGAACCCAGGTCACTCCTCGTACCCGCATCCCATCGCCTTGCCGAGAGGGAGTCGGTGCGCCCGGAAGACTTCACCGACGAACCCCTCGTGGCCTGTGCCGGCATGGCCGCGGTCTGGACCGGTTTCTGGCGGCTCGAACCCCGCCCGGACGGCAGCCCGGCTCCCCTCGGTCCGATGCTCGTCGACACGTTCGAGGACAAGCTCGAGGTCGTCGCGGACGGGCGCGCCGTCGCCCTGGTACCCGCGAACGACCGGCGCTGCGCCCTCCGGGACGACCTCGCCACCGTCCCCGTCGAGGGCATCGAACCCTGCCAGGTGGTCGTCGCCACCCGCGCCGACGACCGCAGCCCGCTCGTCGCTGACTTCCGGGAGTCCGCGACCCGGTTCCTCGTCCAGGAGAAGATGGCGCATTCCTAAGACAGCAGCCCAGCGACGCGGGTGGGCCGCACATCTCCTCTTCCCGCGGGAACGATCTACTATGTAGCATAGTAGGAAGTTCCGGTCGGCCCGGAGGAAAACCGCCCCGTGATCCGTCCGCTCCCCGCTTGGAGGTCCTCGATGAGCACCGGCGGGCCGTTGTGCACGGCGAACCCGCGGCACGCCTTAGACTGGCCGACGCTGGAGGTGCGATGCTCGGTCTCGGTGAGCTGGAGCTCAAGGTGATGGACGTCCTGTGGGCGGCCGATGAACAGCTCCGCGTGCGCGATGTACTCGATCGGCTCTCCGCCGAGCGCGCGTTCGCCTACACCACGATCATGACGGTCCTCGATCACCTGCACGGCAAGGGCTGGGTGCAGCGCACCCGGATCGGGCGCGGCTACAGCTATTGGCCCGTGCGCTCGCGGGAAGAGGCGGGTGCGCACGTGCTCCGCGAGGTGCTCGACTCGTCCGGCGACGCCGAGTCGGTCCTGCTGCACTTCGCCGCCTCGGTCTCCGAACACGAGTCGGAACTGCTGCGGCGAGCGCTGGAGAACGGGCGCGGAAAGCCATGACGATCGCCATCGGCCTGCTCGCCGGCGCGGTCGTGATCGCAGCCTTCGGCCAGGCGTACCTGCGCGGCCTGCTCAATCCCCGGGTGCGCCCCGGCATCGCGCTGGCGGGGTGGATCGCGTCCCCGCTCGTGGCGATCGGTGCGGCGATCACCGGTGCGGTGCTGCTGCTGATCCCGAACAACGGCTCTGTCGACGGTCTGCTCGGCATGGCGCGCAGCTGCGTCAACGTGGTGCACGGCCACACGGCGGCCTGGGAGTACGTGGCCCGGCTCGGCGGTGCCGCACTCGTGGCGGTCGCGGTGCTGCGCCTGCTGGTCGTGGCCGCTGGGCTCGTTCGGAAGGAAGCCGCGCTGCGGCGTCGCCACCTGACCGCGGTGCGGCTGCTGTCCCGCCGAGATCCGGATTCCGCGGTGTTGTGGCTGGATCAGGCGATGCCGGTGGCTTACAGCCTCGGCGGCCGGCGCGGTGCGATCGTGGCGACCAGCGGCGTGCAGCATCTCGACGCCGAAGCCCGGGATGCGGTCCTCGCGCACGAGCGGGCCCACCTGGCCGGACGGCACCACGCGCTGGTCCTGCTCGCGACCGCGCTCGCCAAGGGACTGCCGTTCGTGCCGCTGTTCAGGGCCGCGCCGCCTGCGGTGCGCGTGCTCGTCGAACTCGCCGCGGACGCCGCCGCGGCCCGGCGCTGCGGCGCGGGATCGGTTCGCGCGGCGCTGCGCACGGTGACC
>NZ_JAFRFW010000749.1:0-2578 GCF_017434145.1 Saccharopolyspora sp.
GGGGCGCAGCACGGCGAGCATCCGGCGCAGGTGCTCGCGCTCGGCCTCGCTGAGATCGGCGAGGTCCCGGTGCCGGAGCACCTCGTCCTCGCTGGCCGCGGCCTTGATCGGGTCGGAGTCGGACTCCTCGTCGCCGTCTCCGGAGCTCAGCGCGGCGATCTTGGTGCGCTGCCGGATGCTCGGCGCTTCGCCGAGCCCGGGCATCTCGGACTCGCCGAACCAGGCGGCGAACGCCGCGTCGTAGCGGTCCAGGTCCTCCGGGTCGGCGCACAGCGTCAACCGCCCGGCCCAGTACACGCCGGACCGGTCGTGCAGCCCGGTGTGCCCGGTCGCGGTCAGGAACGCCTCGACCCGCGCAGGGCCGCACGACATGCCCGAGTACCGCAGCGCACGGGCGAACCCGACGAGACCGGCAACGGTGTCCATGCACCCATTCTGCCGTTCCGGTGGGTAGTGGATCGAGTGATGCACGTGCCCTCCCACCGAGGTCGGGTGGGTGCTAGGGAGTGGTCTGCGTAGTCCGGCGGCGCCGCTTCAGCCGCTGCTGTCGAGGAGTCCGGCCGCGCGCACCCGTTCGGCGTCTTCGCGGTACTTCAGCACCGCGCCGAGCGTCACCGCCGCGGCCTCCGGCCCGAGCTCGCCGTTGCCCAGGGCCAGCAGCGCCTGCGCCCAGTCCAGCGCCTCGGCCACGCACGGTGGCTTGAGCAGTTCCAGCTCCCGCATCCGCCGCACCGCCGAGGCCACCTGCTCGGCCAGCCGCTCGTCCAGCCCGGGCAGCCGGCGGCGCAGGATCGCGACCTCCCGTTCCAGATCCGGATGGTCGAGCCAGTGGTAGAGGCAGCGGCGCTTGAGCGCGTCGTGCACCTCGCGGGTGCGGTTCGAGGTGAGCAGCACGACCGGCGGCACGGTCGCCCGCACCTCGCCGTACTCCGGGATGCTCACCGCGTACTCGGACAGCACCTCCAGCAGGAACGCCTCGAACTCGTCGTCGGCGCGGTCGATCTCGTCGACCAGCAGCACGCACGGCGACTCCCGCAGCGCCCGCAGCAGCGGCCGGGACAGCAGGAAGCGCTGGGTGTAGAGGGAGGACTCCGCCGACTCCGGATCCAGCGAGCCGCCGGAAGCCGCCTCCAGCGTGCGCAGATGCAGCAGCTGGCGCGGGAAGTCCCAGTCGTAGAGCGCCTGCGCGGCGTCGATGCCCTCGTGGCACTGCAACCGGATCAGCTCCACGTCCAGCGCGCTCGCCAGCGCCTGCGCCAGCGCGGTCTTGCCGGTACCGGGCTCGCCCTCGCACAGCAGCGGGCGGCGCATCTTCAACGCCAGGAACGCGGCCGTGGCGATGCCCTCATCGGGCAGGTAGCCCGTCCCGTCCAACGCCGCGGCCACCTCGGCCGGCGAGCCCACGTCCAGCGCCTCATCGTCGTCCGCCATGCCGCGAGCGTATGCGAGCGCACCAGCCCCGCGGTGATCACGCCGGGCCGTGCGATGATCCTTCGCGGAGGTGCGGGCATGAGCCGGTTCGACGGGTTCCCGGGGCACATCGAGCGCTACGCCGGGAGGGTCCGGGGCGCGGACAGCAGGGAAACCGGCGGCAGGGACCGCGGCTACCACCTCGTCTACTGCGACGGCCACGACGGCTCGCACGTGACCGTGCTGACCAGCGGCCTGCGCGAGCACACCGCGGGCGCCCCGCTGCCGCAGGAGTTGCTGTGCACCGTGCACGCCGCCCAGGAACTGCACGGCAAGCACCTGACCGGAGTGATCGCGGAACCGCTCACCGAATCGGCCAGCCGCGTCGGCTACGGCGCGCTGATCATGAACGATCGCGCGCTGCTGCCGGAAACGGAGATCGCCGGGGCGCTGGCAGCTCCGCACCCGTACTTCGCCGACGAGTTCGACGTGCTGCTCGACGGGGACGGCAGGCCGGTGCTGCAGCTGATCACGCTGCTGCCGATCACGCGCGGCGAGGCGCAGCTGGTGTCCCGCTACGGCAAGGACGTGCTCTACGACCGGTGGGAGCAGAACGGCACCGACCTCACCGACGTGCGCCGCCGCTCCGTCGGCTGACTCCCGCAGTTCGCCACGGCTCGAACCCCGGGGTGTCCCCCACCCCGCGGCCGAAGGGTCAGGGAGCGATCCGGGGCACGCCCGGAGGTTCCGCGGACTCCCGCGGAGCAGAGTCGGCGGCATGACCGAAAACGTGCACATCGCAGCGCCCACCGCACCGGAGAGCAGCACCGGATCCGGCGGCTACCGCCGGTTCACCCGCAGCCGCAACGGCATGGTCGCCGGAGTGTGCGCCGGGGCGGCCGAGTACTTCGGCATCGACCCGACGCTGATCCGCGTGCTGCTGCTGGCCGCAACGATCCTCGGCTTCGGCACCGGGATCGTGCTCTACCTCGCCGCCTGGCTGCTGGCTCCGCAGGAGTGATCCGCGGTCACTTCAGCCGCGGCGCCTGCCGGACGAAGGTGTCCAGTACCCCGTCGGCGAGCTTCACCGGACCCGGCGTGCGCGGCTCGCCCGGCACCGTCCGCACCTGCTCGGCCCGGTCGGCCAGCGCACCGGCGGCGGCGAACC
>NZ_JAFRFW010000750.1:0-2042 GCF_017434145.1 Saccharopolyspora sp.
CTGTTCGACCAATCTAGTGGGACCAGCGGTCCGTTCACTCGGAGCGGGCCGGGTTCGGTGCGGCTCCGCCACCGGCACCGCCGCGTTGCTGCTCGCGAACAGAATCCTCAGCGCTGCGCGGGGAATTCGACGACCTGCGGGTAGGTGGGGCGGTTCTGCCAAGTGGCCTTGTCCTGCGCGATGCCGCCGATCTTGTGGTGGATCAGCGAGTCGGCGCACCACTGGTCGCCGGGTTCGCAGTCGCCGTCGCCGGGGTAGGTCTGCTCGGGCGGTTCGGCCTCGGCCGCGGCGAGCGTGTCCAGCAACGTCTGCCGGCATTCGCCGAGATCCCCGCCACCGCACAACGTCTGCTTGCCGTTGACCTCGGGGAACCCGCCAGGCACGGGTTCGCCGAGCGCGCCGCGGATGTTCTTCGACACCTGCCCGTACCAGCCGTCCAGGAACGCCGAGCCCTGGTGCTCCTGCCCGACGTGCTCGCCCGGCTGGGCGTTCTGCCAACCGGAAGGCGACTCGTTGATCTGCTCGGCCTCGGTGAGCGCCCGGAACGCGTCCGGCCCGACCGCGGGTTCGAAGATCCCCCGCGTCAGCAGCGGCCACCACGCGTCCATGAGCTTGATCGCTTCGGCGTGCTCGTACTCGTGGCTGCCCGGTTCGGTTTCGGTGCGCTTGCCGCCGTCGGCGAGCCAGGCGCGCAGCGACTCGATCCGCTGGGCCGTGCCCGGGTCGTTGACCGGCGCGGATTCAAGCACTCGCAGCAGATCCGGCAGCACGCGCTCGGCCTTGAGGTCGGTCAGCGCCGCGTCCTCCATGGCCTTGGTGAGGTCGGCGCGATCGACGTCACCTCGCTCGACCAGGTCCCGCACCCGCGAGTCGAGCAGGTCGCCGCGCTGCACCGCGCCCATGTTCGGCAGCGCACCGGCGGTTCCGGGCGCTTGCTTGTTGTTCCAGCTGATCAGGTAGTCCTGATCGACGACCTGCGGATGCTGCTCGGGCGGCGTGTAATCCGCGGTGTTGGTGTCCGGATTCCAGCCGCGCCAGTCGAACCCCGACCGCACCGGCATGTTCGAGTCCACATCGGACGGACGCTGCGGGTTGTCGCCCGAGTTGAAGTAGGCGGTGTGCGCGGCGTCGGCGTAGAACCAGTTGAACGTGTAGTTCACGTCCTGCGCGGCCCGCTGGAACGCCTGCGGCGAGGTGATCACGTTGGGATCGTTGAACTTCTGGAACCCGATGATGGAGTCCACCTCGTGCTTGAACGTGGAGCGCGCGGTGGTGTAGGCGACCGGTTTGCCGTCGATCGTGGCGCGATGCGTCACCGGCCCGTAGCGCGTGCGCAGCGATACCAGCCGGTAGGAGCCTTCCGAGGTGTCGTCGCCGAGGTTCGGTTCCCAGGAGTTGCGCCGCTCGACCTGCTCCATCGGCAGGCACTCGCCGCGGAACAGGTAGTGGCCGGAGTCCTTGGTCACCGGCCGCCCGTCCGGTTCGCACAGCTCGACGGCGTAGGTGTCGATCATGTCCTGCGCCGCGGTCGTCGCGCTCCACGAGTAGTCCTGGCCGCGGCCGAGCAGCGTGTAGAAGCTCAGGCCCGCGAACGACGCGCCCTTCGAGGAGATCCCCGGTCCCTGCAGCTCCTGCAAGGTCAGCAGCTGCGGGGCGAAATACCCGGTCTGCGGCCCGAAAACGGCCACCGGGTTGCCGCTTTCGGTGTGCGCGCCGGAAACGGCCAGCGCGTTGGACATGCCGCGCGGTTCGGCCATGTCCGCGGGCACCACGCCGTCGTCGAAGATGCCGCGCAGCGACTCCACCGGATCGATGTCCGAAGGCAGCGGGTGCTGGCGGGACTTCGGCTTGTCGGCCCCGCTGTCCGGATCGTTGGCCGATCCGGTCGGGTCGAAGACCTGTTGCTGCGGAGTCACCGAGCCCGGGTCCGGCAGCGCTTCGCCGCGCGGATCCTCCGGCGTCGTCGCATACGGGAACTGCTGTCCGTTGTGGACGGTCGAGATGGCTTCCGGGTCGTTCTCCGCGCGGAAGGTGCGCCACAC
>NZ_JAFRFW010000751.1:0-2297 GCF_017434145.1 Saccharopolyspora sp.
AGCAGAACTCGTTGCCAGACGGGTCGGTGTGGATGCGCCACGGTAGTTCTCCCCGAGCGGGGCGGAATTCGCGGCCGCCGCGTTCGGCGATTTCTGCCGCGAGTTCGTCGGGGTCGTCTGCGGTTTCGAGTCGGATGTCGATGTGCAGCCGGGGCGGCTGCATGGCGGTTCGGGGACGCGCTGGAAGCACAGGTCGAGCACCGGCCCGTCCTCGACGGCGAGCTGGGTTTCGAAGCAGTCGGGCTCGTCGGTGAGCCGCTGACCGCCGATCACCGCCTCCCAGAACCGGCCGAGCCGCTGCGGATCGACGGCGTCGGTGACCAGGTTTTCCAGGTACATGGCCACACCGTAGGTCTCGGCAGAGGGCAGTCACACTTCCTTTTTGTTGCTTTGCGGCCGGTCGTGGCGAATCGCGGTCGCCGGTTCGGTTCAGCGGTTGAGGCGGGGTATGCGCTGTTGGGCGGCGTGCACGGCGGCCGGGTAGCGCGGGTCGGGCCGCAGTGCGTGTTCGCGGGCGGCGGCTTCGGTGAACTTGATGACGTGGTCGTCGCCGTGCTCGACGGCGCGGGCGATGAGTTCGTCCAAGGGTGGTGGATCGCTGTCGATGGCGGTGTTCAGCGCGGTGTCCTCGCCGCGCCGGTCGATGGTGAAGGCGAGGAGCATGGCGACGTTGGCCTGCCACAGCGCTTCGACGGTGGCCGGGTGGTGGTCGGCGGGAAGGTGCGGCAGGACGAGCCGCACGGCGGCGGGCGCGGTCACGGCGTGCACCAGCGGGATGGGCATGACTTCTGGGTGGGCTTGGTAGATCCCGGCGAATTCGGTGGTCATTTCGGTGATCAGCCGGTGCGGGTCGCCGGTGTGCAGTGCGCTCAGCGCGGGCAGGTAGCCGGGTAGTGCGTCGGGGTGTTGCAGCCGGTCGCGGGTGGCGTCGGTCCAGGGTGTCCGGTCGTCGGGTTCGAGCCAGGTGCGCGGTAGTGCGGCGACGGCGGTGGCGACGTCGGAGTTGCCGGTCAGCTGGGCGGTGCCGGGTAGTGCGGTGAACCGGGAGGCCCACATGGCCAGTGCGCGGGCCAGTTCGGTCAGCTGGGTCTGGCCGGTTCCGGTGGTGCTGGCCAGGCTGCGCACTGCGTGGGCGGTGCGGATGAGTCCGTGGGTGACGCGGGTGAACAGGCCGGGCAGGAGTCGGGGCCACCAGCGTGCGAGCACGTCCTGCCAGGGTGCTTCGGTGAGTTCGCGGTGGAACAGTCCTTCCCAGTCCCCCAGTTTGTTGCGGTCGCCGAGTGCGGGGCGCCAGGAGGTTTCGTCGTCGCCGTCGAGGTCGAAGGTGACCGGGGGTGCTTGGTGGAAGGGTCGCGATGCGCGCCAGGTCTGCACCCAGGTGCCGACTTCGGCGCCGTGGCCGAGTGCGGCCAGGGCTTCGGCGGCCATCGGGCCGTGATTGACCAGTTCGGCTTCGCCGATTTCGGGGCCGAGGCCGTCGAGGCGGTCGAGCGCTTCGTGCATCGCGTCGGTGTAGGGGATCATTCGCGCACCTCGGGGTGGTGTCGGGAGGTCGGGCTGGGTTCATGTTCGGATTTCGAGTGCGCTTGAAGTCAATGTCCGGTGCCGGCGGTTGCGGCGGGGCCGGTGGCGGGCTCCCCCTGCGGTCGGCGTGATCGCGGGGCTGGCACGATCGCCGGGTGCGTTTTCATGCCGACCTGCACATCCATTCCAAATACTCCCGCGCGTGCAGCAAGGACTGCGACATCGAGCAGTTGACGTGGTGGGCCAGGCGCAAGGGCATCACGTTGGTGGGACCGGGGATTTCACGCACCCTGCGTGGTTCGCGCATCTGCGGGAGGTGCTCGAGGAGGCCGAGCCGGGGTTGTTGCGGTTGCGTCCGGAGCGGGATCGGGAGATGTCGGCTGGGATGCCGCCGAACTGCACCGGTGAGGTGCGGTTCATGCTGTCGGTGGAGATCTCGACGATCTACAAGTACGGCGAGCGCACGCGCAAGGTGCATCACCTGTGCTACGTGCCGGATTTCGCGGCGGCGGAGGAGTTCACGCGCCGGTTGGGCAGGATCGGGATCCTGGCTTCGGACGGGCGGCCGATCCTGGGGCTGGATTCGCTGGACTTGCTGGAGATCACGCTGGAAAGCGGCGGTTATCTGGTTCCTGCGCACGTGTGGACGCCGTGGTTCGCGGTGCTGGGGTCGAAGGCGGGGTTCGATTCGGTCGAGGAGGCTTACCGGGATCTGTCGGGGCACATCTTCGCGTTGGAGACGGGGCTTTCCAGCGATCCGGAGATGAACTGGC
>NZ_JAFRFW010000752.1:0-4261 GCF_017434145.1 Saccharopolyspora sp.
GCTCGACGTCACCACGGTGATCTGCGCGAACTCGCGCTACCGCATCCTCGACGTCGAACTCGGCCGCGCCGGGGTGCGGCAGCCGGGTCCGGCCGCCGACGGGATGACCAGCCTCGGCGACCCCGGCGCGGACTGGGTCTCGCTGGCAGCCGGGTTCGGCGTGCCGGGTTCCCGCGCCACCACCGGCGACGAACTCCGCGCCGCGCTGCAGCGCGCCCACGCCGAGCCGGGCCCGCACCTGATCGAGGCGGTCATGACCTGAGTCGCGGCGTAGTCCGATCGCGCAGCGTGTGCCAGGCTCGCCGGATGGACCACATCGCCGGGCAGCTGTCCTCGACGATCGGGCCGCTGCGGCGGCGGCTGCTGCGGTTGACGCGTGCGGCCGCCGGGCTGCCGGAGATCCCGGATGCGAGCGTCGAGCTGATGCGGGTCGTGGACCAGCTCGGGACGCCGACCGTTGCGGAGGCCGCGGCCGCGTTGAACACTGCCGGTTCGACCGTGAGCAACCTGGTGCGCGCGCTGGTGCGGGACGGGCTGGCCACCCGCACCACCGGCGAAACCGACCGCCGGATCTCGCACATCGCGCTCACCGAGCGCGCCCGCGAGTTGCTCCAGCGCTACGACGGGGCCAGCGAACGGATCGTCGCCGCCGCCATGTCCAAAATGGACAGCGAGCAGCGGTCCAGCCTGGAGCAGGCGGCGCCGGCATTGCGATCGCTGCTGGAAGCGCTGCAGGAAACGGAAGCAGCGCAGTCCGAAAAGGACTGAACGGGCGCGGCCGTCACCGGTCCCAGTGCTGCTCGACCCAGCGCTGCACCTGCTCCGGGTAGATGTACCGGAACGAGCTGCGGCGCTCGCGCCCCGCGCCTTCGGCGGGCAGCAGGCAGTCGTGGACCACCTTCGTCCCGCGCTGCGCGTGCCGCTCCTCGGGGGTGTAGCAGGTCAGCAGCGGCAGGATCTCGCCGTGGCGCAGGACCCGGAAGTCCTCCGGATGGCACCGCGTGGCCAGCGCCCAGGTCAGTTCGGCCGTGTTGGACGGTTCGACGTCGGCGTCGAGCACGAAGGTGCGCGGGATCAGGTGCTCGGAGCGGAATCCGCCGATCGTCTCGGAGATCCGCCGCGTCAGCTCCGCGCTGGAGACGCCGGGCAGCTGCGCACGCCAGTCCGACCGCACGCTGACCACCAGCACGTGCGACGCGCTCTCGAACGGCGACCACGCGGTGACCACCGGCAAGCCCGCCCGCCGCAGCAGCGCGTAGACCTCGGCGGCCATCGTCAGGCCGGTCGCGGTGTGGAACTCGTCGACCGGTTCGCCTTCGACGACGGTCGGCCAGATCGGCCGGTCGCGGTGCGTGATGGCTTCGATGGTGTAGGTGGGCTGGCGGGTCGTTTCGGCGGGGGCGTAGCCCGCGTACTCGCCCATCGGGCCTTCGTCGGCGTTGCGCTCGACGCTCACGTGCCCCTCGATGACGATCTCCGCGCCTGCCGGGACCTGCAGGTCCACCGTCTCGGCCGGGACGACCTCCATCGGCTCGCCGAACAGCGCGCCGAGGAATCCGGGCTCGTCGACGTCGTCGGGAAGCGGCATGCCGGAGATGAACGGCAACGCCGGATCACCGCCCTGCACCAGCGCGAACGGCATCGGCTCGCCCCGCTCGGCCCACATCCGCCACGCCTTCTCGATGTGCTGCGGGCGCATCACCAGACCGGTCAGGTGCTTGTCGTCGAGCATCATGATCCGGGCGATGGACCAGTTCACCCAGTCCCCTTCCGGGGAGCGCACGACGATCGTGCCCCAGGTGTTGACGTACGGGCCGCCGTCGCCTTCGTGCAGCAGCGGAGTCGGGAACTTCGCCAGGCTCGCATCCTCGCCGAGCAGCACGTGCTGCTTGCACGGCGCCGATTCCACCTGCTTCGGCGCGATCGGGTCGCGGTCCCTGGCCTGCGCCAGCTCCTGCACGATCTCGCGGGCACCCGCGTCCGGGGACATGCCCAGCGACAGCGCGATGCGGGCGAGCGGGCTGCCCGGGACCGAGCTGAGCGCACCGGGCGCGCCGAACAGCCGGAATCCCGGCTCGGTTCCGCTGATGTTGCTGAACAGCGGCGCCGGGGCGCGGGTTTCGTAGCTGCGCCGGATGAACGCGCCGATCTCCAGCCCCTGCGGCACCTCGGTATCGACGTGGCGGACGTCGCCGAGCTGTTCCAACGCGGCGATGTACTCCCGCGAGTCCTTGGCGCGAGCCATGATCGCTGCTACCTCCTCGCCGTCCGGCGCGACTTGTGTTTGTTACAAACCTATTTTCCGGCGAGCCCGTTGCACGAGCAAGGACCGGACGGCGTGAGAACGCTCTCGGACGGTGCGCGCGGTTCAGCGCGAGCAGGTGGCGCGCCAGGCGTCGAACGAGCCGCCGAGCAAGTCGTGCCGCATCGCGAACGAAGCCGCCTCCAGCCGCGAATGCACGCCGAGCTTGGTCAGCACCGCCTGCACGTGGGTGCGCACCGTCGTCGTCGACACCCCGAGGATCTTGGCCATCGCCGCGGTCTGCGCGCCCTGCACCAGCAGGCTCAGGCATTCCCGTTCGCGGCCGGTGAGGTAGGAGGCCAGCCTGCGGGCGTCCGCGCGCTGCCCGCGGTGGTCCTGCGCAGGCACCCGAGCTTCCGGCAGCTCGACGGCCGTGCGCCCCGCCACGACCGAGCGCATGGCCTGCACCAGGACGTCCAGCCCGCACATCTTGTTCACCCATCCCGCCGCACCGGTCGCCAGCGCGGTGCGCACGGCGCGCGCATCGGTGTCGGCGGTGAGCACCACGACCTTCGTCGCCGTGCCCCCGACGACCTCGCCGAGCCGTGCCACCCCGTCGCCGTCGGCGAAGTAGCGGTCCAGCAGGCAGATCTCGGGTTCGAGCCGGTGCACCGCGGCGGCCGCACCGGTGATGTCCGATGCGGTCCCCACGATCCGGAAACCGCGCGGCGGCAACGCGGTGACCAGCGCGTCCACGAAGATCGCATGGTCGTCGCCGAGCAGCACGCGCGTTCTTTCGTCGTTCATCGAGGTCCCCCATAGCTGTGCGGCGCCCAGGGCGCGTCCGTTCCGGAGCCCGTTGCCGAAGGATCGCGCGACGGAAGGTCCACCGGGATCGATTTCCCGCGCAGTGCGCTCAAGAACGCGGGAACACCAGCCGCGCGCAGGTCCCCCTCGGCCCCGCCGCGTCCAAGTGCAGCTCGCCCCCGCAGGCGCGCGCGAGCCCGGTCACGATGCCCAGGCCCATCGACGCCGTTCCCGCGGGTCCGCCTCCGATACCCGGGCCGTCGTCGGTGATCTCCAACCGGACCGCACCGGCGTCGTCGGCGGCCGCCAGCTCCACGACCCCGCCGGGTCCCGCGGCGCGGACGGCGTTGTCGACCAGGTTCGAGACCATCCGCCACAGCAACGTCGGGTCGGTGCACAACATGACCGGCTCGCCCGGACGCAGCGCCAGCACCGGCGAACCGCAGTCGCGGGCCGCGGCGACCTGGCCGAGCAGGACCCGCACGTCGACCGGCTCCGGCGGCGCCGGATCACCGGCCACCAGGTCCAGCAGCCGCGCCAGTTCCCGGCCCATCAGCTCCAGCCGGTGCCGCGCGGTACCGGAAAGCGCCGGGTCGGTGCGCATGTCGTCGGCCAGGTAGGACACGGTCGCCAAACCGTGCCCGAGGTCGTGCAGCAGGCCGCGCCACCGCCGATCCGGATCGGACCGCGCGGGCGCGGGCGGGGTTTCGGTCCGCACCACCGCTCCCTTCCGTGCTCCGAGCCGGCCGCTGCTCGCGGCCGTGCACTCTGCTCGTCGCGCGGCCGGTGCAGGTCCGTTGCAGTCTCATCCGTTCAGGGTGCTTCGACTACCGCAGGTCACAGTTGTGCGGCGGACAGCGCAGCGGGCAGCGGACCCGGCCGGTAGGCGGCGGCGAGGTCGGCGGCCAGGTCCGCGCCCGTGTGCCTGCCGCGCACGTGCGCCTGCGCGGCATCGGCGAGCGCGGCCGCTTCACCGGGATGGTCCAGCAGGTGCCGGACGGCGCGGGCCAGCGCCGCGGGCCGGGCCGGAGGCGCGAGCAGCCCGGTCACGCCGGGCAGCACCACGTCGCCGAGGGCGTTGACCGCCGTGGCCACCACCGGCACCCGGCAGTGCATCGCCTCCACCACCGCCAGCGGCAACCCTTCGTACCGGCTGGGCAGCACGAACACGTCGAACGCGGGCAGCAGGCCGAGCACGTCGTCGCGCCTGCC
>NZ_JAFRFW010000753.1:0-11256 GCF_017434145.1 Saccharopolyspora sp.
CCTTTTCGAATACCCGGGGCTCGCGGGGGCTATGCCGCCGCACGGCGGAGAGGCCGAAGCACCTCCGGCACGTCGATGCGACGGTTGAGGGCCGATATCGGAACTGGGGCGCCAGTGAACGGGGGTTCACGGCGAAATCCCGTCCGTGCAAGCGCGCGCTGGTACGCACAGGCTCGTCGGTGATCGCCAGCGTCCGGAAGTTCCGCCTGTGCGAGCGGGCGAGCAGGCCCGCGTCCTCTCCCCAGTTGAGCGGTACGACGGAATCGGCGTCGTGCAGGCGATCCACACCCGCGCTGACCCACCGGCGCAGCATCGCCCACGCGACCGACGCAACACTTCACCGGTCGCAGCGGGCTCCGGAACCGAGTCCGTCCACTGTGGTGTTTCCGGGGCTGCACCAGGCGGTCGTCGCCGGCTGCCACCTCAAGCGAAACGTTCGAAGCACCCCGAGCCGTGGTCGGCGACCGCCACGCGTGCTCCGCGAGTCGCCGGCGATGGGTCCGGGAGGGCAGCGTGCTTTCCCCGAATCCTGCGACTCCGTGAGTGGAATCCCCGCAAAGCGCTTTCCGGGCCCTCGTCGCGATCTGCCGGGCTGGCGCCGGTGATGAGCTGTGACGGCGCGGCGGTGCGCCCAACCTGCCCGATTTGGAGGAGAAATGCGTTCGTCCTGGAAACTCGGCACGCTGGTGGGCGTGCTGGGCTTAGCGGGGCTCGTGACCCTGCTGGCGGTGTCGCCACCCGGCCCGGGGGCGATGACGTCGTCGGCAGCAGCCCGCGCCGCGGAGCCGCCGCCGTTGGATGCCCGGTGGTACGGGGCGGCGCCGTACGTGACGCCGATGTACGGCGATCCGCCGGACCTGGCCCGAGTGCTGCACGACACCGGGCAGAAGACGTTCCAGCTGGCGTTCGTGCTCGCCCCGAAGGGCGGCGGGTGCCGGCCAACTTGGGACGGCACGGCCCCGGTTTCCGCGGACGACGCAGCGGCGAACACGATCGACGGCGTTCGCGCGGCGGGTGGTGACGTCTCCGTGTCCGTCGGCGGCTACGGCGGGACGAACCTCGGCCAGACCTGCGGCACGCCGGAAGCCACGGCCGCGGCCTACCAGCAGGTCATCGACGCGCACCGGCTCCGGGCGATCGACTTCAACCTGGAAGAGCCGGAGATCGGGCAGCCCGGCGCGATCCGCAACGAGCTCGCGGCGGCCCAGATCCTGCAGCGGAACAACCCCGGCCTGTACGTCTCGGTGACGACCGTCGCGTCCGCGACCGGCACGACCCCTGCCGGGCAGGGCCTGCTGGACGCGGCCAAGGCGCTGAACTTCGTGCCGAACAACTACGCGATCATGCCGTTCAACGGGTTCCCGGACGCCGACAGCCAGATCGCCTCGCTCGAAGCGTTCCACGGCGCCTTGATGACCACGTTCGGCTGGGACGACGCCACCGCGTACGCCCACGAGGGCGCTTCGCTGATGAACGGGCGATCGGACGCGGGCGAGTACTACCGCCAGCAGGACATGCAGGCGGTGCTGGACTACGCGCTCGGCCGCGGGTTCTCCCGGTACACGTTCTGGTCGCTCAACCGGGACCGCCAGTGCGACCAGCCCGACAGCGGCCAGACCTCGGGCACGTGCAGCAGCGTGCCGCAGCAGCCGTGGGACTTCACCAAGTTGACCGCGCGGTTCGCCACCGCAGCACCGCCCGCACCGGCGCAGCCGGTCGCCGGCGGCTGACGCGGAAGCAGGAGTGGTCGCGGGGCTGCTAGCGACCACCCGCTCTCACCGTGCGCTGCCGCGAGCGCAGGCACCCGGGTGGCTCACGACGTGCGTGGTTCGCTGATGGGCGACTCCTCTGGATGGCGCGGCAACGAGCGCAACGCCGTGCTGGTCGAGGCGCTGCGAAAGGTGGCCGAGCGCAACGACCGCACGGTCGCTCAGCCGGTGATCGCCTGGGTCGCGGCGCTAGGCGACGACATCGTGTCGCTGGTCCGGACTCGGGAGCGGCTGACCGTTCCGGCCGGGGGAGGGCTGCGACGCCATCCACGTGAAGATTCGGGAGGGTGCCGTCGCCGACCTTGTCAGTGCTCTTGGAGATCATCTCAGCAATAGGTGTTCGCTCCGGTCCGGACAGCTCGGCACCATATTGGTCCATAATGGACTCTTGAGCTGTCCGCCCGCTGCCCGCGTTGAGCGCGAACACGAGAATCCGGCTCAACGAAGCTCCGGAATCTCGGCGGACCGTGGAAACGGGTCGCCGATCAGTGCGGGAAGTACTCCTGTTCTGGGCGGCCGGTGGCGCCGTAGCGCAGGCGCATGCCGATGTGGCCTTGTTCGGTGAGTTCAGCCAGGTAGCGCTGGGCGGTGGAGCGGGAGACGCCGGTGCCGGACGCGACTTCGCCGGAGGACAACGGCTGACCGGACTCGGCCAGTGCAGCCAGCACGAGATCGCGGGTCGCGGCACCGGCCGCGGCCGGACGTCCCGATGACTGCCGGGACGTGCCGCGCAACGCGGACAGAGCCTCGTCGAGGGCCTCCTGGTCCAGTGCCTCGGCCTCGGTGAGGCGCCGATAGCGGGCGTAGCCGCGCAGCAGCCGGGTCAACCGGTCGGCCGGGAACGGTTTGATCAGGTAGCCGAGTGCGCCGGCGGACATCGCGCGCCGGACGGTCTCGCCCTCGGCCGCCGCACTCAGCACGACCGCGTCGCAGGACAAACGGCGAATCAGCTCGGTACCGGGACCGTCGGGCAAATAGAGGTCGACCAGAGCCAGGTCGATCCCGTAGGCCGCGTCGAGCGCCTCGCGGGCGGTGCGCGCGGTCGCGGCCGCCGTGAACCCGGGGGTCTCGATGACGCGCGCGGCGTGCAGCTCGGCAACCCGGAAGTCGTCGTCCACGATCAGCACGGACAGCGGCGTCATTCCGCACTCCCAACCATTCCGGGAAGCCGCGCCACGAACACCGCGCCGCCGGAAACTCGATCGTCGTCCGCGGATGCCGGAAGGGCATCAGGCGGTCCTCCCCGCTCCACCAAGGTCAGATCACCACCGCGATTGCGGGCGATCTGCCTGGCGAGTCCCAGGCCGATGCCGCGCCCACCGGGCACCGCGGCATGGTTCTTGGTCGACATTCCTTCCGCGAACACATCGAAGCCAGCGGGGACGCCATCGCCGCTGTCGGCCACGGTGACGAACAGGGTGTCGTCGTAACTGATCAGCTCAACCTCCGCCCGCCGGTCAGCGCGCGTGCCTTCGCACGCGGCATCCACGGCGTTGTCGATCAGGTTGCCCAGCACGGTCGTCACGTCAGCGGGCACCGCCACCTCCGCTCGTACCCATGTCGAGCCACCGAGCGCCAGACCTACCCCGCTCTCCCGGGCCTGCGTAGCTTTCGCGGTCAGGAACGCCCGGAGATAGGGGTCGCACACCGCGTCGAGCCCCTCGGGCGCGGCTCCCGCCCCGGAATCCTGCAGCGTATCGAGGTAGACGGTGAGTTCGTCTAGACGGCCCCGATGCGCGAGGCCGGACAACACGTGCAGCCGATTCGCGAACTCGTGGCGCTGGGCACGCAACGAGGAACTCATGGCCCGGACCGCGTCCAGCCGCCGGGTCAACGCTTCCACGTCGGTGCGATCGCGCACGGTCAACAGCGTCCCGAGGTCGCGCCTGCCCCGCCGCACGGACAGCGCGGAGATCACCAGGACTCGATCATCCGCCACGGTGGTCACCTGCTCCCCGGAAGGCGACTCCAGCTCCGCGAGGACCCGCGGCGGCAGCCCCAAGGACGTCACCTGGCTTCCTTGCGGAGCGGACGTCCCGAGCAGCCGGCGCGCCTCGTCGTTGGCGACCGTGACCCGGCCGTCCGAGTCCACCGCCAGCACGCCCTCACCGATGCCGCGCAGCACCGCTTCCTGCTCCTGCACGAGCCCAGCCAGTTCCTCCGGTTCGAGCCCCAGCGTGAGCCGCTTCCACCGCCGGGCCAGCAACGCGGACGCGCCGATACCCGCCAGCAGCGCGACGACGCCCCATCCGAGCCCGCCGAGCAGCACCCGCACCGCCTGCTCCTCGACATCGGAGGCCGCCACGCCCACGTTGGCTTCTCCCACCACGCGGGTCGTCGAGCCGGGCGCGTACACCGGGACCTTGGCGACGACCTCTTTGCCCAGATTCGCGCGGTGGTAAGCGAGCTCTTCCCGCCCGGACAGGGCGATCGACGGGTCGGTGCTGACCCGGTGCCCGAGCCGCGCGGGATCCGGATGCGCCAGCCGAATCCCGCGGTCGTCGGTCACGACGACGAACAAGCTGTCGGTGCGTTTCCGGATCGACTCCGCCAAGCCGTGGGTCTTCGTCGCGGTCAGGACCTCGCGCGGAGCCCTCGCGGCGCCTACACCAGCCGAGAACCGCGCGGCGTCGGCACGAACGGCGGCCTGCTCGGCGATGGTGCGCGCGATGCCGAGCGCGCGTTGCTGGTGCTCGCGACCAAGGGTGCGGTGATTGACGTAGGCGAAGGCACCGAAAGTCACCGCGAGCGCGACCAACACGACGCCGCATTGCAGCAAGAGCACTTGGGTGCGCAGGGGCATCCGCAGCGATGGACGCGAGGACGGGTTCACGTCGACAACGTAATTCGCCAGGTCGGTGCCGCAGCCGCCCGACCCCCGCTGCACACAATGCACGCAACTCACGGAACCAAGGTTTCGCGGGTTGTGCACAGATCCTGGAGCGCCCTCGCTACCGCCGGTTAGCTTCCCCCGGCCAAGGCCGGACCGAGGCGCTTGCTGCACCGGCCGCCGCAGTCTCGCAACGTCGCGGTCACAGCGTCGCAAGCTCAGCGTCGCGGTCTCGCGGCGTCGCAGCGATCGAGGGAGTTCTCATGCGAAGCCCCAGTGCCCTCCGAGCCAGCGAAGGGGATGTCCGGTGACCACGCATAGCTGGACGCTGCTGGTGATCCTCGCGGCCGCGATCGGCCTGCTGATCACTCTGATCAACTCGCGGCTGCGGTTCCACCCGTTCATCGCGCTCATGGTCGTGTCGATCGGAACCGCGCTGGCGGCTGGGCTGTCCACGGACGAGATCGCCGAGTCGGTGGAAAAGGGTGCCGGAAACATCCTCGGCGATGTCGGCGTGACCTTGGCATTCGGAGCAATGCTCGGAAGGTTGTTGTCCGCCTCCGGAGCCACCGACCGAATCGGCAGGTCCATTGTGGACCGTGCTGGGGAGCGGGCCCTGCCGTGGTATTTCGCGGGTGCGGCGTTCTTGCTGGGAATCCCGATGTTCTTCGAGATCGGGCTCATCGTCTTGCTGCCGTTGATTTTCAGCGTGGCGCGGCGGTTGCAGCGTGCTGGTCGCGGCCACGGCTCGCCGTACGTGTACCTGGCCACCCCGGCCATCGCCGCTCTGGCGACCCTGCACGGGATGACTCCACCGCACCCGGGACCGCTGGTCGCACTCGAAGGACTGCACGCGGACCTGGGCACGACGATCGTCATCGGACTGGTGTGCGCGGTGCCCACCGTGGTGCTGGCCGGCCCTGTTTACGGCCGCTGGATCGCGCCGCGACTGGACGTGCGCCCGGACACGGAGCTGACCGCGCAGTTCGCCGGCGAGGAAGACCAGCAGTCCAACCGTCCCCCGATGCACATCGCTTGGGCGATCGCCGCGGTGCTCGTCCCCGTGGTGCTGATGCTCCTGCGCACACTCGCGGAGGTGCTGTTCGCCGAGACGAGCCCGATCCGGCACGTGCTGACCTTCACCGGCGAGCCGGTGATCGCCATGTTCGCCGGTTTCCTGTTCGCGCTGTTCGCACTCGGTTACCGCAGCGGCATGTCGGCCGAGGACATCCGCGGCGCACTGGGCGAGAGCATCAAGTCCGTCGCGGGAATCCTGCTCATCCTCGCCGGTGGCGGGGCGTTCAACCAGGTGCTGGAAGACTCCGGGATCGGCGACGCCATCACGTCTGCGGCCTCCGGCGTGCACCTGAACCTGCTGGTTTTGGGCTGGTTGGTCGCGCTGGTGCTCTCGTTCTCCACCGGGTCGGCGACCGTCGGCATCGTGTCCGCGACGGGCATCCTCGCACCGCTGGCCGCCGGCGAGTCGAGCGTGCACACCGCACTGCTGGTCGTGGCGATCGGCTCCGGTTCGATCGGGCTCAACTACGTCAACCACGCCGGGTTTTGGCTGGTCAAGGAATCCTTCGGCATGACACTCGGACAGGCCACCCGCTCGCACACCGCGATCCAGACATTGGTCAGCGTATGTGGCCTCGGGATGACGCTACTGCTGTCGCTGGTGTTCTAGGGCCGATACCGTGACGTGCATTAAGAATCTTGGACGAGGCCTCTCGACTGAGCGGATGGCCGGCCACCGACACCGCGGCGACGTAGACGAGCCCGCCGGCCCGGTCGACGGCAGTGCGCAGCGCCGTCCACCGGTGCCGGGGGTCGATCTGGGTTCCCTGCGGATGTTCGGCGCTGCCCGCGCGCACCGGCGCACCGGTTTCGGCGTCGCGGACGAGCACTTTGCAGGACTGGGTCGACGAACCCGCGACCAGGGACCTGGTCAGCGCGCTCCTACCAGGTGTTCGACGGCCAGTTGCTGCAGCCGGGCGTTCGCGCCGCCCCGCTCGGCCGCCGCTTCCACGTCGAGTTCCTCGGACAGGACGCTGGTGACGGTCTCGTCCCCGTCCAGAGTGGGCACCGACAGCTGGTCGAGGCGGGCGGCCTTCCGGGCTCGGGCGACCTCCGGGTCCTGGCGGAATTGCCGCGCCCGTTCGCGCAGCGCCAGGTAGGTGCGCATGTTGGAGCGCGCGCTTTCCCACACGCCGGCCCTGTCCTCGGTGCGCAGCGGCTTGTAGTCGAAGTGGCGGGGGCCGTCGTAGCCGCCGTTCTCGAGCAGGTCGACGAGGAAGAACGCGTTGATGAGATCGCCGTGCCCGAAAACGAGGTCTTGGTCGTAGCGCGGGCCGTGCTGGCCGTTGAGGTCGATGTGGAACAGCTTGCCCTGCCACATCGCCTGGGCGTAGCCGTGCACCGCGTTGAGTCCGGCCATCTGCTCGTGGCCGACCTCGGGATTGACGCCGACCATCTCCGGGTGCTCCAGGGTCTGGATGAAAGCCAGGGCGTGGCCGATGGTCGGCAGCAGGATGTCGCCGCGCGGCTCGTTCGGCTTGGGCTCCACGGCGAACCGCAGCTGGTAGCCCTTCTCCTTGACGTAGTGCGTCAGCGCGTTGAGGCCCTCCCGGTAGCGCTCGAGGGCGGCGGTCGGGTCGTAGGCGGCTTCGGCCTCCGAACCTTCGCGGCCGCCCCAGAACACGTAGGTCTGCGCCCCCAGTTCGGCGGCCAAGTCGATGTTGCGAGCCGCTTTGCGCAGAGCGAACCGCCGGACGTCCCGGTCCTTGGCGGTGAGTGCGCCGTCCTTGAACACCGGATGTCCGAACAGGTTCGTGGTCGCGGTCGGCACCGCCAGGCCCGTTTCGGCCAGCGCCTTGCCGAACCGCTCGATGATCGCCGTGCGTTCCGCGGCGGGCGTACCGAACGGGATCAGGTCGTCGTCGTGGAACGTGATGCCGTACGCGCCGATCCCCGCGAGCCCGTGCACCGCCTCGACCGGGTCGAGGCGCTCGCGGGTCGGGGCGCCGAACGGATCGTCGGCGCGCCAGCCGATGGTCCACAGGCCGAAGGCGAAACGGTCCTGGGGGGTCGGTGTGAGGTCCATGCGCTCTCCTCGCGTGATGTCGACGGGGTGCGGACGACGCGGCCGGGATCAGCCCGGCCACGCCAGCGCGGTGCGGTCCACGTCCTCGAGAGGCCCTTGGTCTCGGGAACCCGATCGAGGACGAACCGCACCGACACCGCTGCGAAAGCGGTGCAGCCGAGACAGGTCATCGGCAGGCTGATCTCTGAAAGCGGTGGGAACGTCGCGGCAATGAGGAAGTTCGCCACGCACTGGGCCGTTGCGGGCACTGCCAGGGCGGGAGGCGGAAGAGCTCAGCAGCAGCGAGCTGGACTCGTCGATCCCCGCATTCGTGGAGGCGTCGGCTCGGCTGCCCGATCACGAGCCGTCCCCGACGCGGACGGTGAACGATGTCTGCTGCGTCCGGCCGCGGTACTCGACGGTCGCGGTCACCGTGGCGACACCGGCCGAGCCTGCGTGCACACCGGCTTGGTCGACCCGCACCACCTCGGGCCGGTTGGACTCGTAGCTGATGCGCATCCCCGGAGGCAACTGCGCAGCGGTGCCTTCGGCGTCGTAACCACGTCGGGTCCCGTCCGACATCGCCACCGTCAGGCGGGGATCGATGTCGGTTCCCGGCTCGTACATCACCCGGGAGGCGTTGCTGTCCCCCGGATCACCGGTGGCCTGCGGCGTCACCGCGACGGACTGCGGCTTCGGCACGAGCTCGCCGGTGACGTTCAGACGCCGCTCGTCGGCGACGTCCGTGCTGGAGCCGGCGAGCTGTAGGCGGTAGGCGTCATCGACGGCGTAGCGGTCGTGCTGCTCGTCGAAGAAGGCCAGATCGCGCGCGGGAACCCGGAAGGTGACCTCCCTGCTCTCGCCCGGTTCGAGCCGTACCTTCTGGAAGGCCGCCAAGCGCTTGTCCGGGCGCGGGTCGTCCCCGCTCCGTTGCTGGGAACCGCCGGCACGCTGCAGCGAGCTCGAGTACAGCTGCACGACATCGGACCCGGCCGTGTCCGAGCGATTGGTGATCGTGGCTCGCGCGATCGCGGTTCCGTCGGCGTCGATGTGGTCCCGGTCGAGGCGCAGCTCGCCGTAGTCGAAGTCGCTGTAGCTGAGCCCGTGGCCGAAGGGGTAGGACGGCTCGCCCCGGAAGTACTGGTAGGTGCTGCCGGGATGGCCTTGGTGCGGCCGGATGTCGTAGTCGCCGAGCCTGCCCAGCTGCGCGTCGCCGCGATACCACGTGAACGGCAGGTGCCCGCTCGGGTTGTGCTCGCCGGTGAGCACGTCGGCGAGGGCTTGGCCCTTGCGCTGCCCGTTGTAAGAGCTCCAGAGGATCGCCGGCACGTCGTCGGCGAAGCGCGTGACGTCGACCGCGCCAACGGTTTCCAGGTACACCGCCGTGTTCGGGTTGCGGTGCGCCACGCCTTCGATCAGCTCCGTCTGCGGCTCGGGCAGTTGCAGGGTCGCGCGGTCCTTCTCCTCCTCGGCGTGGTCGTCGTCGGTGCCCGCGTAGACCACGGCGGTGTCGTAGTCCGCAGCCTTGCGGATCGACTCGGCGTTGGCCCGCGCGGGGTCCTTCGGATCAGTACCGGGCAGGAAGTCCACGGTCGCCTGCGGGTTGATCCGCTCGATCGCCTGCTTGACGCCTTCTAGCCCGTTGACGCTGTTGGCCCGGCCGGACGGCCCCTGCTCGCTCGAATAGCCACCCAGGTACATCTGCTCCGGGGCGGCGTAGTCGCCGATGACGGCGACTCGGAACGGCCCGCTGCGCGGCACATCGAGCGGTAATAGCTGCTTTCCAGCGCTGGTCGAGCCGTTCTTCAGCAGCACGAGAGCTTCGCTGCCCGCGCGCCGGGCGAGGTCGAGTCGCTCGCCGGTCTGCGTGACGGCCTTGTTGGCCTCGGAGTTCTCCCAGCTGCCGCGGGGGACACGTTCCCGGGCCTGCTGCACCCATGGGTTGTTCGCATCGTCGTCGAACTCGCCCAGCCGGATGCGGTTGGTGAACAGCCGCACCAGCGAGGCGTCCAGGAAATCCTCGGTGTAGGTGCCGTTCGCGGTGGGTGTGCCGAGTTCGACGGCGGTGGGCAGCGTGTTGCCGTAGTGGTGCTCGTCGTGCAGGCCCTGGTTGCAGTTCAGATCAACACCGGCCGCGTTGGCGTAGGCGTTGCGTTCCACGGGGCCGACGGGCTCGTCGTGTCCTGGCGGCTGCCAGTGGTGCCCGTGCTGCATCTCCCGCGCCGAATCGCAGTCGGTCGTCAGGAAGCCGCGGAATCCGAACGTCTTGCGCGCCAGCGTGTCGATCAGGTGCGTGCTGGCCGTGGCGGGCACGTTGTTGACGCGGTTGTAGGCGGTCATGATCGACGCTGGGCGGGTTTGTTCGAGCACCTGCTCGAAGGGTTTCGCGTAGTACTCCCGCAGCGTGCTCTCGTCCATGTCGGACGATCCGGTGGTGCGGTTGTACTCGCTGTTGTTCGCCGCGAAGTGCTTGATCGTGGTGCTGGTCTTGAGGTAGCCGCCGCTGTCCGGCCGCGGCTCGCCGTCGCGGTCCCTGCCCTCCATGCCGTTGATGTACTGGGTGGCCAGTGCGGCGGTGAGTTTCGGGTCCTCGCCGTAGGTCTCGTCGTTTCGCCCCCATCGCGGGTCGCGGCCGAGGTTGATCGTCGGCGAGTAGAAGTTGAGGTCGTAGCGGTTGTCCCGCACCACCTCCCTTGCTTCGTCGGACACCTGGTCGGCGACCTCGTGCACGAGTTCCGGATCCCAGGTGGATCCCATCGACAGGCTCACCGGGTAGGACGTGGTGTTGACCAGGTCCGCTGGAGCGGCGCCGTCCTCGGTCTGCTCGCGCGAGACGCCGTGGATGGCCTCGTTCCACCAGCCGTAGGCCTTGACGCCCAAGCGCGGGATCGCGGGCGCTCGGCTGGAGGTGAGCTGCTGGGCCTTCTCCTGGACGGTCATGCGGGAGACGAGGTCGGCAGCGCGTTCGGCGGGTGCGTACGACGGGTCGCGATACACCGGCGCCGCAGCGGTAGCCGAGGCGTTCGCCCCAGCGCACGCGATGCACAGGCCCAGGGCCGTGGCGAGCAGGAGTGGTCGTCTTCTTCGGGTGCGCACGATGACCTCCAGGTGGTCCGTCACGTCGGTGGGACGGGCTGATCGGTCGATTATTATTTTACCGAGGAAAAAACAAAATGCCCCGGCCGTCAACCCCCGGCCGATCAGCAATACTGACCTGGGATCCCGCCGAAACGAGGAACGAGTGACTGCTTCGACCACCTCGGGCCGTGCCCCGGCCGGCCTGCGACGCCACAACCTCCGCACGATTCTGGAGCAGCTGCACTTGCACGGACCCACCAGCCGCGCGGATCTTTGCGAGGTCACCGGGCTGACCCGCAGCGCCGTGGCCGACCTCGTCGCCGACCTCGCCAACCGCGGTCTGGCCGCCGAAGGCGAAGCCGCAGGCTCGCAGAGCGGGCGCGGACGCCCGCCCCGGATCGTCTCCCCGAGCACCGACCGCGCCCAGGTGCTGGCCGTGGCGATCGAAGTGGACACGATCCGCATCAGCCGCGTCGGCTTCGGCGGCACATTGCTCG
>NZ_JAFRFW010000754.1:0-1646 GCF_017434145.1 Saccharopolyspora sp.
CTCGGCCACAGCGGAGCGGAGTCCGTCCCGGAGCAGCGCGCGTTCCGGGACATCGGTTTCGACTCGCTCACCGCCGTCGAGCTGCGCAAGCGGCTGGTGGCCCGCACCGGGCTCGCGCTGCCGAGCACGATGGCCTTCGACCACCCCAGCGCGGCCGCGCTCGCCGCGTTCCTGCGCGCCGAAGTCGTGGGCGCCGAGGTCGGGGACGCTGACCAGCGGATCACCGCGACCGGCGCGGCCGACGACGAGCCGATCGCCATCGTGGGCATGGGCTGCCGGTTCCCCGGCGGCGCCGACACTCCCGAGCGATTCTGGGAGCTGGTGCTCAGCGGCACCGACGCGATCAGCGAGTTCCCGGACGACCGGGGCTGGGACGCCGACCGGCTCTACGATCCGGACCCGGACCGGGACGGCACCACCTACTCCACGCTCGGCGGATTCCTGCACGATGCAGGGGAATTCGACCCGGGATTCTTCGGGATCTCCCCGCGCGAGGCACTGAGCATGGACCCGCAGCAGCGGCTGCTGCTGGAGACCACGTGGGAGGCGTTCGAGCGCGCGGGCATCGACCCCGGCGCGGTGCGCGGCAGCCGCACCGGCACCTACGTCGGTTCGAGCTTCCAGGACTACGGCAGCGGCGCGGCCGAGGGTTCCGAGGGCCACATGGTCACCGGCACCAGTCCGAGCGTGCTGTCCGGCCGGTTGTCCTACCTGTTCGGCCTGGAGGGCCCGGCGGTCACAGTGGACACCGCGTGCTCCTCGTCGATGGTGGCGCTGCACCTGGCCGCGCAATCGCTGCGCAGCGGCGAGACCGAGCTGGCGCTGGCAGGCGGTGCGACGGTGATGGCCGAGCCCGCGCCGTTCATCGCCTTCAGCCGACAGCGCGCGTTGGCCCGCGACGGGCGGTGCAAGGCGTTCTCCGCCGACGCGGACGGGATGACGCTGTCCGAGGGCGTGGGGATGCTGGTGCTGGAGCGGGTGTCCGACGCGCAGCGGCACGGGCACGAAATCCTCGCCGTGCTGCGCGGTTCCGCGGTCAACCAGGACGGCGCGTCCAACGGCCTGACCGCGCCGAACGGTCCTTCGCAGCAGCGGGTGATCCGGCAGGCGCTCACCAACGCTGGACTGTCCACTCAGGACGTCGATGTGGTGGAGGCGCACGGAACCGGCACGGCGCTGGGCGATCCGATCGAGGCGCAGGCGTTGCAGGCCACCTACGGGCGGGATCGCGATCCGGCCGAGCCGCTGCTGCTGGGCTCGGTCAAGTCCAACCTCGGCCACACCCAGTCCGCGGCCGGCGTGGTCAGCGTGATCAAGATGGTGCTGGCGATGCGGCACGGCGTGCTGCCGCGGACGCTGCACGCCGACGAGCCTTCCGGGCACATCGACTGGTCGCCGGGCACGGTCGCGCTGCTGCACGAGAACACGCCGTGGCCGGAGACCGGTCCTCGCAGGTGCGGTGTGTCCTCGTTCGGCATCAGCGGGACCAACGCGCACGCGATCCTGGAGCAGCCGCCGGAGGCGCCGGTCGCCGGGCCGGCGATCGCCGAGCCCGCCGATGCACGACCGCAGGTCATCGACCTGCCGCCGACGCCGGTGCCGTGGGTCCTGTCGGCCCGCTCGGAATCGGCGCTGCGCGCCCAAGC
>NZ_JAFRFW010000078.1:0-2373 GCF_017434145.1 Saccharopolyspora sp.
CCCCGACACCGACCTCGCTGCCGCAGCGGGCGCGCAGCTCGGCATCAAGAACACGATCGCCGTCGACGAGCAGATGCGCACCAATCTGTCCGACGTCTTCGCCGCCGGCGACGCCGTGCACACCCACCACCGCCAACTCGGCATCGCCTGGCTCCCACTCGGCACCACCGCGCACAAGCAGGGCCGCGTAGCCGGCGAGAACGCCCTCGGCGGCACCGCGACCTACACCGGCTCCCTCGGCACCCAAGTCGTGAAGATCTTCGACCTTGTCGCCGCCCGCACCGGCCTCAAAGCCACCGAAGCCCTCGCCGCCGACCGCGGCTGGGTACCGGTGTCGACGACCTCCACACCGGACGATCACAAGGCCTACTACCCGGGTGCCACCCCCATCAGCATCCGGATCACCGGCGACCAGAACACCGGCGCAATGCTCGGCGCTCAGCTCATCGGGCACCGCACGGCCGAGATCTCCAAACGTGTCGACACATACGCCACTGCCCTGCACCACGGCATGACCGTCGACGCACTCTCCGAGCTCGACCTGTCCTACACCCCACCCCTCGGCTCCCCGTGGGACGCCGTACAGGTCGCCGCCCAGAACTGGGTCCGCGAGCACCAGCTGCACCACCAGCGCAGCGCACTTAGCCTGAACAGGTGACCACCAGCCCCCACGACACCCCCGGGGCCGCCGAACCTGCGGCGGACCCGGCGATCGTCGCGATGCGGCCCGAGCACGGCCCGCAGGTCCTCGCGATCTACCAAGCCGGCATGGACACCGGTGACGCCACCTTCGAAACCACCGCACCCAGCTGGGCGGACTTCGACGAACGACACCTACCCGAGCACCGCTTCGTCGCTCTCAGCCCGGGCGGGCAGGTCACCGGGTGGGTCGCCGCGGCGCCCGTCTCGGGGCGCTGCGTCTACGCCGGCGTCATCGAGCACAGCGTCTACGTCGACTCCGGCCACGCCGGGCAGGGCATCGGAGCCGCGCTGTTGCAGGCCCTCATCCAGTCCGCCGACGCTGCCGGGGTGTGGACCATCCAGACCGGAATCTTCCCCGAGAACCACGCCAGCCTGGCGCTGCACCGGGGCGCCGGGTTCCGCACCGTCGGCACCCGCGAACGCATCGGCCAACGCGACGGCCGTTGGCGGGACGTGGTTCGCATCGAACGCCGACGCTGACTACCGCCGACCTGGACTTACCCGGCGTCCCCGACTTCGGAACCGTCGCCCGGTTTCGTTCTACGTCCCCTCTGGGGCGCGGGTGATCGACACGATCACCGACGAGCGGCGGAACTGCTCGGTGTCGAAGGGACTCGCGGGATCGTCGAACCAGACCAGCGACTGATCACCGACACGCGGCCAGCGGGTCACCCTCGTGATCCGGTGCGCGATGCCGTCGTAGTCGAACGCCCCCGAGGGGCTGGCGGGGCCGGGACGGCGCGTGTAGGTCAACGTGTCCAGATCCCATACGTGCGTAGATCCCTGGGATGCCACCACCCACCGGCCGCGCATACCGTCCGCGAGCTCAACCACCGTCTCCGACGGTGGATCGTTGGCGTCCTGCGGTTGCTGGACATTCGGCTCGTTAGCCATGGGAACTCCTCGTCTCGTCGTAGGGCTCGCTGCCCCGAACGCTAGGTGGTGTTCATTTAGGCCGCTACCGGGTGAGCAGTCTTCGGACCTGGTTTCGCGGTGCCGCCACCAGTGACTTACCCGGCGGGTTCGAGGACGCGGGGATGGATCAGTTCGATCCGTGGGACGTGGATTTCGACGCCGCCGAGGACCCGGACCCGGGGCCACTCGCCGTCGACCATCGTCAGGCCTGCCTGGGCGGGGGTGAGGCCGTCCTCGGTGGGGATCAGGCACGCCTCACCGGGTCCGGCCTTGCACCCGGGGCAACCGGTCTTGACCTCAATGATGATTCGCGACCTTTCGAGCTCGAGCTTCTCCTCGTCGGTGGCGTGACGCCAGCAGCCGAAGCCTTCTTGGTGGCCGACCCCGGCCTGGTACAGCGGCCGCATCTGACACGGTTTCCCGTTCGTCTTCGGCCGTAGGCACTTCTGCTTGAGGCTGCGGTCGAGGTCGTCCTTCTTCGCCTTGATCCGCTCGGCGTTGAGAGCCATCTGCGTCAGGTAGTCGGCTGTGTTGTCGCCGGCCGCCTCGTACAGGGCGAACACCTGCCGCGGGGACTGGGGGCCTGTCCAGCGCCGGCTGTCCGCCCCGTACACGGCGACCGGCAGCTTGCGTGCGACGATGCCGATCGCGACCTCGATGTAGCGAGCCAGATCGGTGTGCATGTTGCCCACCCGCTCTGGATAGATCGCGATGCCGTACTCGGTCTCGATCCGTGCGGCCTCGCGGTTGAAGCCG
>NZ_JAFRFW010000755.1:0-2133 GCF_017434145.1 Saccharopolyspora sp.
CAACGCCGGACCCTGGTGGCCGTATTGGATCGACCACCACGACTACGCCCGCGGGTGCCTCACCAGCCACCAGCCGGGACGGCCATCGTGGTGCTACGGCACCCCAGGGATCGCCCGAGCACAACAACTCGCAGGACTCGCCACCGGCGATACCACTCGGCAACACGCCGCTGAGGAAGCACTGCTGGCCTGCCTGAACGACGCCAGCCAAACCGAGCTGGTCAGCGACATGGGGCTATGTCACGGATGGGCCGGGCTGTACCTCACGGCAGCGCGAACCGCCCACGATGCAGCCACCCCGGGCCTCGCCGCACTTCTGCCTTCACTCGCACAGCAACTCGTCCAACACGCCGAAGCCACTCCGCCTCCCGAACTCGGCTTGCTCGACGGCGCGACCGGCGTCGCCCTCGCCCTTCACGCCGTCACGACGGGCGTCCCGATATCCGGATGGGACCAATGCCTCTTAATCAGCTGAACACCTCGGCAGCGCCCGCCGAACTCATCGCGACGGCCGTCCGCAGCGTGATGGCAGGCGAAACCCTCCCCGAAGCCGCCGCAGCCCACAACCTCGACGTCGGCGAGCTCGCTGACGCACTCGACACGTACGACCGGGCTGGGCGCGCCGCCGTGTATGACCGCACGGCAGACACGACCTGGTGGCAAGCACATCTCGAATTCAGCGCATGGGAGCAAGCCGAACTCATCGCAGCCTCAGCCCTCGCACCACTCCTGAACGCTTGGTGCCGGACCGGACTCCTCCGGCAATGGTGGTTCATCCGAAAAGCACCGAGCTGGCGCCTTCGCCTGCAACCCGACACCGACCACGATGCTCTACGCACCCGCGCCGCCGCCGAGCTCGACCGACTCGTCCAGCAAGGTCACCTCGCCAGCTGGCGCCCGAGCCACTACGAACCCGAAGCCCTCGCATTCGGAGGCCCCAGCGGAATCCGCATCGCACACACCCTTTTCAGCGCCGACAGCGCCAACCTCCTCGCTCACCTTCACACCCGCCACGTGCCGCTCGGCCGCGTCGAGCTCTCGATGCTGTTGTGCACCCAGCTCTTCCGCGCCGCGGGACAAGAGCAGTTCGAGGCCGCCGACATCTGGCACCGCGTCACCTACCTGCGTCCGCACCCGCAACACCCCAGTACCGACACCGGACACCACACCGACTTGACCCAGCAGCTACGCACACTGCTGACCTACGACGCTCGCCCCACCGGGCCGCTCTTCGCCCCCGAAGGCTCGCTCCACGCAGCCCACGACTGGGCACACGCCTTCCACGAAGCTGGACGTGACCTCGCCCGCGCAGCACGAGAATCCAAGGTGCACAGGGGAGTCCGCCACATCCTCGCCCACCACGTGATCTTCCACTGGAACTGGCTCGGCCTCGACACCAACACCCAGCACGCACTCGCCCCCGCCGCGCCCTGCGCACTGCTCCCGCTCGAAACCACAGGGAGTCTCGGTCGAACGGTGTTTCCGGCCTGACGCGCCGGACGAAGGTCCGGTGTGAAGGGCGCCGTGACTGATGGCATCCGATGCTGTGAGTACACCAGGAAGTGAGAAGAATTCAGGGCGACAGCTGTCGCCGGAGCAGGCCGCAGCGGCGGAGATGATCGCCCAGGCTCGCGAGCAAGGACTGGACCTGACCGGCCCGGGCGGACTGTTGAAGATGTTCACCAAAACGTGCTGGAAACCGCCTTGAACGAGGAAATCACCGAGCATCTCGGCCATGAGAAATATCAGGCCGACGCCGAGCGGGAATCGGATAATGTCCGGAATGGGACACGGGTCAAGACGGTGATCTCGGACGCGGTCGGCGATGTGGAGATCGCGGTCCCGCGGGATCGCTCAGGCACGTTCACCCCGCAGATCGTGAAAAAGCGGCAGCGGCGCCTGAATGGTGTCGACGAGATCGTGCTGTCGCTGTATGCGAAAGGGCTCACCACCGGCGAGATCGCCTCGCATTTCGCCGATATCTACGGCACCTCGGTGTCCAAGGACACGATCTCAACCATCACCGACAAGGTCGTCGCGGAGATGGACGACTGGTCCGACCGGCCCCTGGACTCGATCTACGCGGCGGTGTTCATCGACGCCATCCACGTGAAGGTCCGAGACGGGCAGGTG
>NZ_JAFRFW010000756.1:0-4913 GCF_017434145.1 Saccharopolyspora sp.
CGAAGCTGCTGGACGAGAAGGTCGCCCGGCTGCACCTGGACGCGCTCGGGGTCAACCTCACCCGCATGACCAAGGCCCAGGCCGAGTACATCGGCGTCGACGTCAACGGGCCCTACAAGCCCGAACACTACCGCTACTGATTCGTTCGGCTACGGCCTGAGCGACCGGTGGTCGCCGCCACCGCCCGGGGTTTGCAGCCTCGGGCGGTGGCGGCCCCCGAAAAACCAGCAACTCCCGTCGAGGCCGCGGCGCCGAACACTTCGCGCCCCCTCGAATTCCGATTTTTCCGGCAGTACGGTTGCTGCTCGCGCGGCTGCTCCAGCGACGCGGCCGGGTGTGCGCGGTGACCGGCTAGGAAGGAAAACCTGAGGCCGACATGCACACGATCGCACTCGAAATGGCACCGCCCGACCTGGACGGCGGACAGGAGAGGGCCGTGGAGGAAGGCCGCAAGGTGGCCGAGAACAGCCGCGCCGCCGGGCTCGCCGACCGCATCGGGCACCTCATGATCCCGGGCATCATCGCCGAGGACGACGACCGTCCGATCGAGATGAAGCCGAAGATGGACGTCATCGATTTCTGGAACGCGGTGCGTCCGGAGATCGGCGACGTCAAGGGCCTGTGCACGCAGGTCACCGCGTTCATGGACAAGCCGCAGCTGACCGAGCGGCTCAAGCACCTGCGCAGCGCCGGGATGGAAGGCATCACGTTCGTCGGCGTGCCGCGCACCATGGCCGACGGCGAAGGCGGCGGGATCCCGCCGACCGACGCCTTAACCCAGTTCCAGGACATCGTGCCCAACCGCGGCTCGATCCTCATCCCGACCCGCGAGGGCGAGCCCGGCCGGTTCAACTTCAAGTGCGACCGCGGCGCGACGTACGGCATGACGCAGCTGCTGTACTCCGACGCGATCGTCGGATTCCTGCGGGAATTCGCGGAGAAGACGCCGCACCGCCCGGAGATCCTGCTCTCGTTCGGTTTCGTGCCGAGCGTCGAAGGCAAGCGCGGACTGATCGACTGGCTCATCCAGGACCCCGGCAACCCGGCCGTCGAGGCCGAGCAGAAGTGGGTCGCCGCGATCAGCGAGCTCGGCTTCGAGCAGCGCAAGCAGAAGCATCTCGACGTGTACAAGAGCGTCATCGACGGGGTGGCCGACCTCGGCTTCCCGCTGAGCCTGCACCTGGAGGCACCGTACGGCTACTCCAAGCCGGCCTTCGACGTGTTCGCGGAGATGCTCGACTACTGGTCCCCGACACCGGCCTGATCGCCTGTTGTTGAGCTCGTGTTGCGTGCGCCTTCCGGCGCTCTCCCGCTGCGGGATCTCTCCTCCCTTCGATACCCGAGCGGTTCGCCGGAAGTGAACGGATCGTCCGCCCGGCGGGCGGTCCGTTCACTCCGCGCCCCTGCAGCTCAATCGCGCGGTCGTGCCAGGACGTTCGCGACGGCGTTGATGTCGGCGGGCGCGACGCGGCAGCAACCGCCGACGATGCGGGCTCCCGCTGCGACCCAATCGCGCACCAGCGCCGCGTCGAACCGGGACGGCCCCGTCCAGTCCTGCCGTCCGGCGTTCCAGCCTTCGCCGCTGTTCGGATAGACCACGACGGGTTTTCCGGTCATCTCGCGAGCGATCGGCACCGCCCGCGTGGCATCGGCGGGCGTGCAGCAGTTGATGCCGACCGCGAGCACGTCGTCCCGACCGGCGGCTACGGCGAACGCCTCCTCCAGCGGCTGTCCGGCGCGAGTGCGCTCGCCATCGATGTTGTACGAGAGCCAAGCGGGCACGTCGACGTCGCCGAGCACTTCCAGCAGCGCGGCCGCCTCGTCCACGTCCGGAACCGTCTCCAGCGCGAGCAGGTCGGGCCCGGCTTCGGCGAGGACTTCCAGCCGTGGCCGGTGGAACCCGACGAGTTCGCGGTGGCTCAGGCCGTAGCGGCCGCGGAACTCCGAACCGTCCGCCAGCACCGCCCCGTACGGGCCCACCGATGCCGCGACCAAGCGCCGCTTGCCCGCATCTCGCTGCGCGGCCCGCTTGGCCAGCTCGACGCTGCGACGCATCAGCCCGGCCGCGTGCTCGCGATCGAAGCCGTGCGCGGCGAAACCCGCGAAGCCCGCCTGGTAGCTCGCCGTGGTCACGATGTCCGCACCGGCCGCGAAGAACGCCTCGTGCGCGGCGACTATCTCTTCCGGTGCCGATGCCAGGAACTGCGCCGACCACAAGTCGCCGGAGAGATCACCCCCGCGCGCCTCCAGTTGCGTGCCCAGCCCGCCGTCGAGCACCAGCGGCTCGTCGAGTTCCATGTCCCCACGGTAAAAGCCCGCCATGGCGGGATGTCGCCAGTACCGCCACCGGGTACGCCGCACGCGTGATCATGCCCGCATGGCCGGAGTCGCAACTTCCACCGCCCAGGCCGCGCTCACCTTCGCGGCGGCGCTCGCGGTGACCCTCGTTCCCGCCGGGTCCGCGCACGCGGCGACCGCCTACTGCGAAAGCCTCACCGACGCGTCGAACCAGGAGTGGATGAGCGGGCTGCCCGACGACACCGGCCTCGCGGCGCTGTCCGTTCCCGGCACGCACGACACCTTGTCGTTGCACGGCGGCGAGATCACGCAGACCCAGGAGGACCACGGCGACAGCGCCGAAACCCTCACCGCGCAGCTCGACGCCGGCATCCGCGCCATCGACATCCGGGTGCGCAAGGTGGACAACGAGTTCACCGTCCACCACGGAACCTTCTACCAGCACGCCAACTTCGCCGACGTGCTGGCGAAGGCCGGTGACTTCCTCGCCGCCCACCCCGGCGAGACCGTGCTGCTGCGGCTGAAAGCCGAGTGCACCGGCGAAGTCGGCTCGTGCACCGACGAGTCCAGCGACCTGAGCACCGCGGAGATCCTGGACCGCTACCAGCAGAACGATCCCAACGGGCACTACCTGTACAACCCAGCTTCCGATGGCACGGCTTCCGATGGGACGCCTACGCTGGGTGCCGCCCGCGGCAAGATCGTGCTCACCGCACTGCAGGAAGCCCAAGGCGGCTTGGTCGACGGATACGGGCTGGAGCAGTTCAACGACGACAACTGGGGCGACTACGTCCAGGACGAGTACGAAGTGCCCACCGTCGGCGACATCGAGCAGAAGTGGAACCACGTGCGGGAGCACTGGGACAAGACGAACTCCGCCGATCCCGCGGAGATGTTCCTGAACTTCACCAGCGGCTCCAGCCTCGGCGCCGACCCGAAAGACGTCGCTTGCGGCGCGAGCGGGGCCCGCGGCGTCAACGACCACGCCCTGGAACATCTCGGTGGCAACGACGTGCCGCGCACCGGCGTGGTGCTGATGGACTTCCCCGGCTCGGACCTGATCAACGAGGTCATCTCCCGCAACGGCGCCTGATTGGCGCCGGTGGGCTCCGGGTAGGGCGGAATCGAGAAGGTTCGCCCGACCGGGAGGAGTCGCGATGCCGGCGAAGACCGAGAACGGACCACAGCTGATGCCCGAAACCGAGCGGTTGGCCACCGGCAAGAACTTCGCCGCCGTGTCCACGGTGCTGCCCAGCGGGCGGATCCAGAGCCAGACGATCTGGGTGGACGTGGACGACGACCAGCTGGTGCTCAACACCGAGACGCACCGCGCGAAGTACCTCAACGTGCAGCGGGACCCCCGGATCACCGTGCTGATCAGGGACGAGCAGGACCCGTACCGCTACGCGGAGGTGCGTGGCCGGGTCTCGGCCACGACCACCGGCGACCGCGCCCGGCGGCAGGTGGACGAACTCGCGCACAAGTACATCGGCAAGGACTACCCGCCGGAAGCGATCAAGAGCGACCGCGTGACCATCTGGATCGTCCCGGAGCGCCAGACCTTCATCGATCAGAGCAGGGGTGTCGCGGACTGACCCGGCCTCCGGTGCTGGGCCCGCGGCGGCGCGGTCCACCGACTGGGATGTCGAGTCGTGATGTGTCGGAGGAAGCCGGTTGCGACAAGTGCTGAATTGAGTCCACCGGCCGATCACCGAAGATGAAAGGAGTCCTGATATCTGAGGAGGGGGTCGTGATGTCCGAGGAGTGGCACCGCAGTACTCGAAGCGGGTCGACGGGCAACTGCGTCGAGGTCGCGTGCACGGGGACGGCCACGCTGATCCGGGACTCCAAAGAACCCCACGGGGCGCTGCTGCGGGTGTCGAAGGAGCGGTGGCGAGGCTTCCTGGCTTCGATCGGTTCGGGGCGCTGCGACCGTCGGAAGCTGCCCGCAACGGCGGAATGACGCAGGTCCTTCGCAGCATGTGATAACCGCCGAGCACCGCGTTTCAACCGCGCAAGCCGCTGTGACCAGCGCGGACGTCGCTGCCGAAAGCATCACCGAGGGTCGGTCCCGCCGGGTGGAGGTGGGCTCGTCCGCACCCGAACGGTTAGCGTGGGTGCGAACGGGTGAACGGAGGGTCGATGGACACGGAGAGCACACTCGCGGCGCTGCGGGCCGAGCTACCGCAGGAACAGCTGGTCACCGATCCGGACTCCGTCGCCCGCTACGCCCACGACGAAGCCGAATGGGCGCCGCACGGGACCCCGGCCGCCGTCGTGCGCCCCACCGCCACCGAAGACGTCGTCGCCGTGGTCAAAGTGTGCGCGCAACTCGGTGTGCCGGTGGTGCCGCGGGGAGCCGGCACCGGCCTCTCCGGCGGTGCCAACGCGCTGGACGGCTGCGTGCTGATCTCTTTCGAGCTGATGACTTCGGTCTTGGAGATCAACCCGCGCGAACAGCTCGCCGTGGTCCAGCCCGGTGCGGTCAACGATGACTTCCGCGCCGCCTGCCGCGAGCACGGCGCCTGGTATCCACCGGACCCGGCGAGCTCGCCCTGGTCCACGATCGGCGGCAACGTCGCCACCAACGCGGGCGGCGTCTGCTGCGTCAAATA
>NZ_JAFRFW010000757.1:0-1712 GCF_017434145.1 Saccharopolyspora sp.
CGGGCAGCGGCGGGCCGTTCTTCGCCGGATCGCTCAGCGCGACCATCCGGTGGCAGGCGCCGCGGATGAAGCGCAGCTGGGTGCTCCGCCCGAACAGCTCGAATCCCAGCCGCACCACCGGGTTCGCGATCGGCGCCGCCCGCGAGTACGCCTGCACGCGGAATTCGACCGCGCCGCTGGTGAGGTCCTTGCGCACCGAGAAACCCATCTGCCCCTGCTCCAGATGTCCTTGCAAAGTGCGGTAATTCCACCCCCACCGGCGCACCCCGGACGCGGTGTCGTCGACGACCTCGCCCACCCGGCACGGCAACCGGAAGGTGAGGCCGTAGAACCGGGTCACCAGCAGCAGGTCCGATTCCGCGAGAGTGTCCGACGAGTGGTGCACGCGCTGCACCAGCGTGGGGTCGGCGAACTCGTAGTGCCGCACCAGCGAGCAGGCGACTTCCCAGGTACCGCCCGGCAGCGGCTCGCCCGGCGGTTCGGCACGCAGCTGCTGGCGGAAGTCGTCGATGTGCCAGTCCGCTGCTGCGGGGGTCCGGGGCACGTCGAAGTTCAACGGCAACTCGGCAAGCCGCTGCACTTGCTCGGCTCCTCGCCGGGGGAACACGCCCACCTCCTCATTGTCGACGTCGCTCGCAAAGCCTGGGGTGGAGAGCCTCATCCCTCCCGCCCGGTGTAGATCTCCACGCCCTGGACCATCTGCCCGCCTGCGGCCGCGCAAACCCGCTCGCAGCAGTGCACCCAGAGGTACGCCTGCATGAACTTGGACAGCTGGAGCCGGTCGTAGAGCAGGTCGGCGGCCCAGCTGCCGCTGCGCGCCCAGGATTCGATCTCGAAGATCAGCTCCGTGCCGCGGTCTTCGGCGCGGAACTCGATCTGCCCGGCTTCCAGGTGCCCGCGCCGGGTGGCGAGCCGGAACGACCGCGGGGTCTGCGCGACCACGCGCACCGGGCCGTTCCACGGGCCCGGCATCCGCACCACCAGGTCGTCGCCGAGCCGCAGGTCGCGGTGATCCCCTTCGGGCTCGAACCGCGCCACCTCGCTCGGGACCATCGAGTCCGGCGCCGCCATGAACCACGCCATCACCGTCTCGGCCTCCCGCAGGTGCACGTGCACGCGCACGCCGTAGCGGCGGTGGAACAGCGGACCGACTCCGTCTTCGATGCGTTGCAGGTCCGCACCGGTGGCCGGTTCCGGCGAGCGCACCTGTGCGGTCTCTTCCACCTGGTGCACCGGGATGTCGGTGGTGAGCTGCCGCAGCGCGGCGAACGCGAGTCCGGGCGGCCAACGCCACAGCCAGGCGCCGATCACTCCGCGCCACCCTCCAGCTTCCGGCGGGCCCTGGCGCGTTCGGCGGCTCGGCGGCGGGCCTGATCGCGCATCACCAGCTGGGTCTGCTCCGGAGTGGGGTGGCCCTCGCCCATCGCCATCTCCGCCTCGCGGTACTGCTGTTGCTGCTCATCGGTTTCGCTCGCCTCGAAGTCGAGCTGTTCCTCCGGGTGCGGGCGGTTCTTGCGCATCGGGTGTTCCCGGCGGTACGGGTTGTCCGGTGGCAACCCGCCGGACATCCGCCCGTAGAGCCCGGTGAACAGCAGGATCATCCCCACGATCAAGCTGAAGAACACGTTCGGCAGCCGGAACGCCAGGATGTTCAGGGAGGTGTGCAGGATCGCCAGGTGCACTAGCCCGGACAGCAGGAAAACCCCGCCGAA
>NZ_JAFRFW010000758.1:0-8418 GCF_017434145.1 Saccharopolyspora sp.
AACCCGGCCAGCCCCAGCCCGGCCAGCCCGGCCAGCCCCAGCCCGGCTACGGACAGCCCGGCCCGTACGGCAATCCCTACGGCCAGCCACCGCAGCAGGGCGGCTACCCGCAGCAGCAGTACGGGCAGCAGCCCCCGCAGTGGTGATCAAGCCTTCGCAGCACCCCTTGTGAGCTGAGCGCTCCAACGCCGCGGCCCCCGGTTCGCCGGGGGCCGTCGTCGTGGAGATCACCGCTTCGGGTGCGCTCGGACCTGCCGGGCGCCATCCGCCGAAGGGGCCCGTACGCTGCTGCACATGAGTGACGGCTTCGCCACCCGCGCGATCCACGCGGGCCAGGAACCCGACCCGGCCACCGGCTCGGTGATCGTGCCGATCCACGCCACCTCCACCTACGCGCAGGACGGTGTCGGCGGCCAGCGAGCGGGTTACGAGTACTCGCGCACCGGCAATCCCACTCGCACCGCGCTGGCGGAATGCCTGGCTGCGCTGGAGGGCGCCAAGCACGGCGCGGCCTTCGCCTCCGGGATGGCGGCCAGCGACGCGGTGCTGCGCGCGACGTTGCGCCCCGGCGACCACGTGATCATCCCGGACGACGCCTACGGCGGCACGTACCGGCTCATCGACAAGGTCCTCACCGGCTGGGACGTGCAGTACACCCCGGTCCCGGTCTCGGACGCCGGGGCGGTGCGGCAGGCGGTGCGCCCGGAGACGAAGCTGATCTGGGTGGAGACGCCGACCAACCCGCTGCTGAACATCGCCGACATCGCCGCGCTGGCGCAGCTCTCGCGCGACGCGGGCACGAAGCTGGTGGTGGACAACACGTTCGCCTCGCCGTACCTGCAGCGGCCGCTGGAGCTGGGTGCGGACGCGGTGGTGCACTCGACCACGAAGTACCTCGGCGGGCATTCCGACGTGGTCGGCGGCGCGGTGCTCACCTCCTCCGACGAGCTCGCCGCGCAGGTGGCCTTCCTGCAGAACAGCGCGGGCGCGGTGCCCAGCCCGTTCGACGCCTGGCTGACGCTGCGCGGACTCAAGACGCTGGCCGCCCGGATGGACCGGCACAGCGCGAACGCCGAGCGGATCGTCAACGCGCTGCACGGGCACCCGAAGGTCGCCAAGGTCTACTACCCGGGCCTGGAGGAACACCCCGGCCACGAGGTCGCCGCCAAGCAGATGCGCGGCTTCGGCGGGATGGTCTCGTTCACCCACGTCGACGGCGAGCAGGCGGCGCTCGAGGTGTGCGCCCGGACCCGGCTGTTCACCCTCGCCGAATCGCTCGGCGGCGTGGAGTCGCTGATCGAGCACCCGGGGCAGATGACGCACGCGAGCACCGCCGGTTCGGTGCTGCAGGTCCCCGCCGAGCTGGTGCGGCTGTCGGTCGGCATCGAGGACCCGGACGACCTCGTCGAGGACTTGCTCGCCGCGCTCTGAGCGGATCGCCGCGGCGACCCGTGCGCTCAAGTGCGTGCGGGCTGCCAGCGCGCGATTCCCTGTTCGTGCAGGTCAGGGCGCTACCGCGGGGTTGCTGGTGGGAACGAGCGGGTGCCGGCCGGACTCGACCTCGGGTGCGATCGGCAGGTCCTCCGGCCCGACGCAGCCGCCGACGAGTTCGGTGACGCCCTCCTCGCGAGGGGCGTAGCCGCCCGGGTCGTCGCAGCCCGCCTGAGCCACCACCAGCACCGCGGTCCCGGACAGGATCGTGGCCACCGCGATCCCGCCGACCAGCCGGACCGTGCCCGTCGAGGCTGTCGCCGAGGTCATGCGTCCTCCCAGTGGCGCCTTGCGGACCAGTGGCGCCGTGCGGACCAGTGCCCTTTCGAGCGTCGGCGCCTGGCGTGCCGCCGGCGCCGGTCGAGCGCCGCGGTCGAAGTCCGGACGATCAGGTGCCCTCCGAGCGTACCCAACACCTCGCGCAGCGGTCGCGATTCGCGCTGGTGCACGATGGAAGAATGCTGATCAGCCTGGACCGGGTGCGCGCGGCCGCCGAGGAGCTCGAAGGCGTCATCCGCCGCACGCCGTTGGAGCATTCCCGCGTGCTCGCCGAGCAGGTCGGCGGCGAAGACTTCCTGAAGTGCGAGAACCTGCAGCGCACCGGGTCGTTCAAGCTGCGCGGCGGATACGTGCGGTTGCTGGAGTTGACCGAGCGGCAGCGCGCGGCCGGTGTCGTGGCCGCCAGCGCGGGCAACCACGCCCAGGGCGTGGCGCTGGCCGCGTCGTTGCTGGGCATTCGCTCCACGGTGTTCATGCCGGAACGCGCCACCCTGCCGAAGCTCGCGGCGACGCAGTCCTACGGCGCGACCGTGCGGGCGGAGGGCGGAGTGCTGTCCGAGACGCTCGCGCTCGCCACGCAATACGCCGACAGCACCGGCGCCGAGTTCATCCACCCCTTCAACCACCCCGCGGTGCTGGCCGGGCAGGGCACGGTCGGGCTGGAGATCCTGGACCAGTTGCCGCAGGTCGGCACGATCCTGGTGCCGACCGGTGGCGGCGGTCTGCTCGGCGGGGTGGCCGCCGCGGTGAAGGCCCTGCGCCCGGAGGTCCGGGTGATCGGGGTGCAGGCGGAGCAGGCCGCGGCCTGGCCGGGTTCGCTGGCCGCCGGGCATCCGGTGCGGGTCACCGACACGCGCACGATGGCCGACGGCATCGCGGTCGCCGAGCCGGGCGCGGTGACCTTCGAGCACGTGTCGGCGTTCGCCGACGAGGTCATCACGGTCAGCGAGCAGTCCTTGTCCCGGGCGCTGCTGCTGTGCCTGGAGCGGATGAAGCTGGTCGCCGAGCCTGCCGGGGTGGCCGCGGTGGCCGGGCTGCTGGAGCGTCCGGACCTGGTCGTCCCGCCTGCGGTGCCGGTCCTTTCCGGCGGCAACATCGACCCGGTGCTGCTGCTGCAGCTCATCCAGCACGGCATGACCTCCGCGGGCCGGTACCTGTCGCTGCGGGTGCGGTTGCCGGACCGGCCGGGTTCGCTGGCCGGGCTGGTCGCGCAGCTAGGCGATCTGGCGGCGAACGTGCTGGACATCGAGCATTCGCGGATTTCCGGGGCGCTGGCGCTGGGCGAGGTCGACGTGGAGGTCAGCTTGGAGACGCGCGGGCCGGAGCACCGCGAGCACGTGGTCTCGGAGCTGTCCAGTGCGGGCTTCACCGTCGTGGCGAAGCGCTGAGCACTCGGCCCCCGGCCGACACGCCCGCGCGCCATCCGGGCCGGTGTGGTCGTGCCGGAGTGAGCGGACCGTTCGCCCCGCAAGATCGGTCCAACGGTCCGCTCACTCGGGATCATCGGACGGTTTCGCCGGATGTGCGAGCTTGCCGACACGCCCGCGCGGCGCCCGATCGGACTCAGAGGTTGCCGCGGAGCTCCTGCTCGCGCTCGATCGCCTCGAACAGCGCCTTGAAGTTGCCCTTGCCGAAGCCGAGCGAACCGTGCCGCTCGATCAGCTCGAAGAACACCGTCGGCCGGTCCCCGATCGGTTTGGTGAAGATCTGCAGCAGGTAGCCGTCCTCGTCCCGGTCGACGAGGATGCCGTGCTCCTTCAGCGTCTCGATCGGCAGCCGCACCTGGCCGATCCGCGCCCGCAGCTGCGGGTCGTCGTAGTAGGAGTCCGGCGTGGCCAGGAACTCCACGCCCGCCGCCCGCATCGCGGTGATGGTGCGCAGGATGTCGCCGGTGGCCAGCGCGATGTGCTGGCAGCCCGCGCCGCGGTAGAACTCCAGGTACTCGTCGATCTGCGACTTCTTGCGGCCCGCCGCAGGCTCGTTGAGCGGGAACTTCACCCGGTGGTTGCCGTTGGCGACGACCTTGCTCATCAGCGCGGAGTACTCGGTGGCGATGTCGTCGCCGACGAACTCGGCCATGTTCACGAACCCGAGCACGCGGTTGTAGAACGACACCCACTCATCCATCCGGCCCAGTTCGACGTTGCCGACGCAGTGGTCCACGGCTTGGAACAGCCGCTTCGGGGCTCCTTCGGGCTTGACGTAGCCGCCGCTGCGGGGCGCGTAACCGGGCAGGTAGGGGCCGGTGTAGCGACTGCGGTCGAGCAGCGTGTGCCTGGTTTCGCCGTAGGCCGCGATCGCGGCGGTGCGCACCGTGCCGTGCTCGTCGGAGACCTCGTGCGGCTCCTCGAGCACCCGCGCCCCTTGCGCGCGGGCGTGTTCGACGCAGCGGTCCACGTCCTCGACCTCCAGCGCGATGTCCACGACACCGTCCCCGTGCCGCCGGTGGTGGTCGGCCAGCGGGCTGTCCGGATCGACCGCGCCGTTGAGCACGAACCGCGCGGACCCGGACTTGAGCACGTACGACTTGTGGTCCCGTTCGCCCTGCTCCGGGCCTCGGTAGGCGACGAGTTCCATGCCGAACGCGACCTGGTAGAACAGCGCGCTCTGGGTGGCGTTGCCGACGACGAACACCACCGCGTCCATCGCCCGCACCGGGAACGGGTCGCGGCTGTCGTCGTGCTCGACGAGGCCGACGAGCCGCTGCATCTGGTCGAAGGTGACGTCATCGAGTTCGCCGGTGCCCACGTGCTCGGTGCCGTGCGGGTCCACAGTGGTCACGATGTCCTCCTCGCTGGTACGGCGCTGCTGCGCCAGCGTGGGCCCGTCGGGCATCCTGAGCAATCGCCGTCGAGAACACTGGACAAGTTGTCCAGCATGGCCGCGGCGAACCGCGGAACTCCGAGCAGGTTGTGCAGGTGCGGAATGGACTCGTTGGACGCCCGGTTGTTGCTGCTGCTGGCCGACGAGCCGCGGCTGGGAGTGCTGGAGTGCTCCCGGCGGCTCGGCGTCGCCCGCGGGACCGTGCAGGCGCGGATGGACCGGATGCAGCGCAGCGGGATCCTGCGCGGGTTCCCGCCGGACCTGGACCTGGCCGAAATGGGCTACGGGCTCACCGCGTTCGCGGTGCTGGAGATCGCGCAGGGCAGGCGGGACGCGGTCGCCGCGAAGCTGGCGGCGATCGGCGAGGTGTGCGAGGTGCACGCGACCACCGGCCAAGGGGATCTGTTCGTGCGCATCGTGGCGCGCTCCAACGCGGACCTGCAGCGGGTGGTCGACGAGGTCGTGGCGGTGCCGCACGTGCTGCGGACCTCGACTTCGATCGCGCTGTCCACGCCGGTGCCGCCGCGGTTCCGGCCGCTGCTGGAGCGGATCGCCGAGGCGGAGTGACCGCTCAGCGCTGCGCGAAACGCGACTGCGCAACGTAACCGGATCCGGCACCAATGGATGAGTGCCGGGATAAGCCGGGTGGATCAGCGCACCGGGCGCGCGATGCGCTCGCCGGCGGGCCCGAATTGGTTCGAGATCGTTGGGGCCGGAACGCGGCGAGCGCCGATCAAAAACCGCGCCGCGCCCGCGCGGACCGCAGCGGGGGCGGCGCCCAGATCGATTCCGCTAATTCCCCGCAATGCCGAGGAATCCACCACCGGTCGTTCCGCGAACTCGCGATTGTCCGAAAAGCGGATCGAGAAAAAGACCGGTCGGAAAACCGACCGGTCAGCAATAGCGCGGTGCGGGCGCGGGGCCGCACCCGCACCGCCCGCGGGTCAACCGAGGAACGGCTCGGCCTCCACCAGCGTGACCTTCATGGTGCCGCCGTTGGGCAGCTCGTACTCGCGGGTCTCGCCCTGCTTGGCCTCCAGCAGCGCCTGGCCGAGCGGGGAGCTGGGCGAGTAGACCTCCAGTTCGCCGTGCGCACCCTCCTCGCGGGTGGCCAGCAGGAACTTCTCGGTCTCGTCCTCGCCGTCGAAGCGGACGGTCAGCACCGAGCCGGGCTTGGCGATGCCGGACTCCGTCGGGACGTCGCCGACCTTGGCGGTGCGCAGCAGTTCTTGCAGCTGGCGGATCCGGGATTCGTACTGGCCCTGTTCCTCGCGGGCGGCGTGGTAACCGCCGTTCTCCTTGAGGTCGCCTTCCTCCCGGGCTTCGTTGATCTTCGCGGCGATCGCCGGGCGGTAGGCCACGAGCTCGTCCAGCTCACCCTTGAGCCGGTCGTAAGCATCCTGGGTCAGCCAGGTCACCTGGGTATCGCTCACGGTCACCACTCCTCGTCGACGGCGACCCGCCATCCGCGGGCCGACAACTTCCCGTCCTCAGCGCATTCCGGCTACTGCCAGAACGGAAAAACACGGCCCGCGCGGGGCCGTGCTGCCCTCGACGATAGCACGAATCGGCCCACCGATGGAGTGCATTTAAGCAGTATCCCGCGGTGCGCACGACGCTTCACCCGGTTGGCCGCCGGAGGGTGGACAAATATTCGGGAACGTTGTATGTACAGCCGTACACCTCGCCGGTCATCGGCCGTTCCGAGGTGCGCACCACCGTTTCCTGCCGGACCGTGTCGGTCGCCGGCGGGATGTAGATCTCTTTGCGGCCGGTCTCCGCGCCGGAAACGCCGAGCGCCCGAATCACGCACTCCGCCGGGCGGCGCGGATCGTCGCGCTGCACCTCCGCGGTGACGTGCACCGAACTGTCGTCGAGCACCTGGAACGCGGCCTGTTTGCCCTGGATGGGCGGGCTGCCGAGGTTGGTGTAGGCGAGCACGGAGGCGCCGATCAGCACCAGCGCGGTCAACGCGCCGAGCGCCCATCGGACCCGCGGCCGGTCCGGCCTGCGCTCGCGCGAGCCGTACCGCCCTTCCGGGACCTGCTGGCTGCTCACCGTCGCCGCCTTCCTGTTCCGTGCTCCCAACGGGGGTGCCCGGTCCGGGCGATGCCTCCCCGGCCGCCCAGGGTTTTCGGCGCATTGGGAACAATGGGTGTCGGCACCCTCGTTGAGTATCCCCGGGGTGTCCGGCCGGCGGTCAGCGGGGCCGGTGCGACTGGGAGCAGGAAGGAACAGCCTGGCGATGGCCGAGAAGCTGCGTCTGATGACGGTGCACGCGCACCCGGACGACGAGTCCAGCAAGGGGGCGGCGACCACCGCGCGTTATGCCGCCGAGGGGCACGACGTGATGGTCGTCACGTGCACCGGGGGTGAGGCGGGCAGCATCCTGAACCCGGCCATGGAGCGCCCGGACGTGCTCGCGAACATGCCGGAGATCCGCCGCACCGAGATGGCCCGCGCCGCGGAGATCCTCGGTGTCCGGCACCACTGGCTCGGCTACGTCGACTCCGGCCTCCCGGAGGGCGACCCGCTGCCGCCGCTGCCGGAGGGCTGCTTCGCCACGATCGACCAGGTCGGCCCGGTCGCCGACCTGGTGCGCGTCATCCGCGAGTTCCAGCCGCACGTGCTGATCACCTATGACGAGAGCGGCGGCTACCCGCACCCGGACCACATCCGCTGCCACGAGGTCTCGATGACCGCGTTCGACGAGGCGGCCGACCCCGACCTGCACCCGGCGGCGGGCGAGCCGTGGCAGCCGCTGAAGCTGTACTACTCGCACGGCTTCTCCCGGAAGAAGATGCAGCTGTTCCACGACGCGCTGCTGGAGCGCGGTGTCGAATCGCCCTACGGCGAGTGGCTGGCCAGGTGGGACGAGCGGGACCGGCCCGACCCGGACGAGCGGGTCACGACCCGGGTGGAGTGCGGGGCATACTTCGAGCAGCGGGACGACGCGCTGCGCGCGCACGCCACCCAGATCGATCCGGACAGCCGCTGGTTCGCCGTCCCGCCGGACATCCAGCGGGCGCTGTGGCCGACCGAGGACTACGAGCTGGTTCGCTCGCTGGTCGATACGACGTTGCCGGAGGACGACCTGTTCTCCGGCGTGCGGGAGAAGGTGTCGGCATGAACGAGGCGCTGACCTTCGTGGTCGCGCAGGCTCCACCACCGCCGCAGGATCCGGGTGGGCAAGGGGAGGACTTCGGCAAGTCCTCCCCGGTCGGCCTGCTGCTGCTGATCCTGTTCGGCATCGCGGTGGCGTTCCTGATCCGCTCGATGAGCAAGCACTTGAAGAAGCTGCCGTCGAACTTCAGCGAGGAGCGGGCCGCGGCCGCCACCCCTGCCCGGGTCCGCCGGGCCGAAGCGCGGGCCGCCGCCAAGGCCGGCGAGGGGGAAACCGCCGCGCAGGAATCGGAGGCGCCTGATGCCGCGGCGCCGGAGGATGCTGCGGAGCCGACGGATGGTGCGGCGCCGAAGGACTCGAAGGCGAGCTCCGACGGCGGCGCAGCGACCCGCTAGCGGCGATCCGCGCTCCACCGGCATCAACGCTGCGGCAGCACCACGGACTTCACCGCCTTCGGGTCGGTCGCGCCCGCGGTGAGCGCCGCGGGCACCTCGGCGAGCCCGAAGTGGTGCGTGACCAGCCGGTCCAGGTCCACTTCCCGGTTCGACGCCAGCGCGATGGCGGTGGGCCTGGTGTTGGCGTAGCGGAACGTGCCGGTCAGCACCAGCTCGCGGGTCTGCAGCAGCGGCACCGGGATGGTGATCTGCTCGGCGGCCATGCCCACCAGCACCGCCCGCCCGGCCGGGCGCAGCGCGCGCATG
>NZ_JAFRFW010000759.1:0-10353 GCF_017434145.1 Saccharopolyspora sp.
CGTCCCTTCGCCGAGCCGCACGGACGGGAGTCCGCGCCGGCGGTCCCGCCGACGCCGGTGTCGCGCTGGTGGATCATCCGGGACGTGCTGCGGGCTGCGCTGCTGCCGCACCGGGTGAAGTCGTGGTTGATGCCGTACGCGGCCCGGGTCGTCCTGGCCGCCCTGCTGGCCGGTGTCGCGGCCGGTCTGCTCGGCATCGAGCAGACCTACTGGGCGGCGGTGTCCGCGGTCTCGATCCTGCAGGCGACCAGCACCGCTGGTTCGGTTCCGCGGATGCTGCAACGGGTCTGCGGCACGGTCCTCGGAGTGCTGGTCGCGGTGGCCGTGCTGCACGCCGGGCCGCCGGTGTGGGTGCTGGTGGTGCTGCTGGCCGTGCTGCAGTGGGGTGCGGAGATGACGGTCACCGTCAATTACGCGTTCGGCCTGCTGTTCGCGACACCGGTGGCGCTGCTGGTCAGCGCGCTGGGAACCGCCTCCGACCCGGGCGTGCTCGGCTGGAACCGGTTCTGGGCGACGCTGCTGGGCGCCGCGATCGCGGTGGCCGTGGCCTGGGCGCTGCCGAACCGCGCGTGGTTGTCGCGGGTGCAGGCCGCGCTGACGCGGGTGCGCAGGTTGAGCGAGTCCCGGCCGCTGCAGCCTGCGCGGCTGCGCTCGGCGCTGGTCGAACTGCACGAGGCCCACGACGTCGCCGCCGGTGAGGTGCGCCCGTCCGAGCTGCCGACCGAGGAGCTGCTGGAGCTCTCGCACCGGGCCTACGCACTGCTCGACGCCACGCCCGCCCGCCGGTAGCCGGGCGAGTTTGCGCCCGCCGGGCTCCGGGCACACCGGGCCCGGAACCGCCCGACCGGATCGCGACCCGGAAATCGCGGGCCGATCCAGGAAGCGGAGGCGACATGAACTACGACGAGTTCCTCGCAACGGTGCGCCGGCGGACCGCGCTGCCGGACAACGCCGAAGCCGAGCAGACCACCCGCATCGTGCTGTCCACGCTCGGTCAGCGGCTGGCCGGGCAGGAACCGCGCGACCTGGCCGACCAGCTTCCCGAACAGCTCAAGGACCCGCTGCTGGAACGCACCGGCTCGGCCGAGAACCGCGACGACTTCGGCGACTTCCTGGAACGGATCGCCGATCAGGAAGGCCCGAACTCGAACCCGGATCTCGCGCGGGAGCACGCGCACGCGGTGGTGGGCACGATGGCGCAGTTCGTGAGCCGCGGTGAACTCGAAGACCTGCGCTCGCAGCTGCCGTCTTCGTACGCGCCGCTGTTCGGCTGAACGGCGCCCGGCCAGCAGTACCCCGGCAGGCAGTATCCCGGCAGGCAGGAAGGAATGGCGATGACCGAAAGCGTGCAGAGCAGTCCGCAGTGGCAATCGTTCGTCGGCGAGGTCCGCCGCGCCTCCGGCGTCGAGTCGACGGCCGAGGCCGAGACGCTGGTGCGCGCCACGCTGCGCACCCTCGGCGAGAGCATCACCGCCGGTGAGCTGGACGAACTCGTGGAACCGCTGCCGAAGGAGGCCCGCGACGCGGTGCACGACCGCAGCGGCCAGGCCCGCCAGGTGGACAAGAACGGGTTCCTGGACCGGGTCAGCGCGGACATCTACACCACCGACCTCGACACCACCGAGCAGCAGGTCCGAGCAGTGCTCTCGACGGTGCGCTCCTGGACGGAGCCGGGGGAAGTCGACGACACGGTGGCCCAGCTACCGAGCAGCATCGCCGCGCTGTTCCGCGGCTGAGCACGAGGCCCGGGCCGAGCTGCGAGGACGGCCCGACCGCGTGCCGCCGATCCGATCCGGCGGCACGCGCTGCTGTGCGCAGCCGGTGATCTCGCGGATCAGCGGGCGGACGGGAAATCGGGCTGCCGCTTCTCGGCCAGCGCGGCGGCGCCCTCGGGCACGTCCGGCCCCATGAAGCAGAGCATTTCGTAGGCAGCGGACTGGTCGAAGATCGGCCCGGCCGTCTTGAGCCAGTTGCTCAACGCCCGCTTGGTCCACCGGATCGCCGGTTGCGATCCGGTGGCCAGCCCGTCCGCGACCCGCAGCGACTCCTCGAGCACCTGCTCGCGGGGCAGCGCGCGGCTGACCATGCCGATCCGCTCGGCTTCCGCACCGCTGAGCATTTCGCCGGTGAGCAGGTAGTACCGGGCCTTGGCCATGCCGCACAGCAGCGGCCACAGGATCGCGGCGTGGTCCCCGGCGGCGACGCCGAGCTTCACGTGGCCGTCGCCGAGCTTGGCGTCCTCGGCGCAGATCGAGATGTCGGCCAGCAGCGCCACGACCGTTCCGGCGCCGACCGCGACGCCGTTGATCGCCGAGACGACCGGCTTCTCGCAGTTGATGATGTTGTAGACCATGTCGCTCATCTCGGAGAGCATCCGCGAGACGCGGTCGTGGTCCCCGGCCATCCGCTGCACCATGTCCAGGTCGCCACCGGCGGAGAACGCCTTGCCCGCGCCGGTCACCACCGCCACCCGCGTTTCCGGGTCGGCCGAGACATCGGCCCACACCCGGGCGAGTTCGTTGTGCATCTCCTCGTCGGTGGCGTTGTACTTCTGCGGCTGATCCAGCGTGATCAGCAGAACTCCGTTGTCGCGGCGCTCGAAGCGGAGTTGCCGGTAAGCGGAGAAATCCATGGCGGTCCTTCCCTGGGTGCGGATCAAGCGGGCGTGCCGAGGCGGGTGAACAAGCCGCGGGAGAATTCGTCGGCGGCCTGCTCGCGGGCCTTGTAGTGGATCTTCTTGCCGGTGGCGGTCACCGGCAGCGAATCGACGAGCCGGTAGGCGCGGGGGCGCTTGTAATCGGCCAGCATCGGATGCTCGCGGCAATGCCGCTCGCACTCTTCGGCCGTGAGGGAGCCGTCGGCGGGGACCACGTAGGCGACGACGAGGCGGCCCCAGTGCTCGTGCGGGATGCCGACGACCATCGAGTCCTCGACCGCGGCGTGCTCGTTGAGCACCTCCTCCACCTGCACCGGGTGCACGTTCTCGCCGCCGGAGACGATCATGTCGTCCTTGCGGCCGACGATCGTGACGAACTCGTCGGCGTCCCAGGTGGCCAGATCGCCGATGTAGAGCCAGCCGCGGTGGAACTTGCCCGCCTCCTGCTCCGGCGCGTTCGCGTAGGCGTAGCCGCACTTCGGGGAGCGGACGATGACCTCGCCGACCTCGGTTCCGTCGCGGGCGACGGTCTCGTGCGGTTCGGCGAGCCGGTCGCCGAGCACCCGGACCACGGCCATGTCGTCGTCGGTGCAGGCCCGGCCAGCGCTGCCCGCGTGCTCCGGCAGGTCGGCGGGCCGCAGGAAGCTGTTCCAGAACGCTTCCGTGGTGCCGTAGCCGTTGAAGATCCGCGGGCACAGGACCTGCTGGTAGCGCAGCGCGGCTTCCGCCTCCAGCGGCGCTCCCATCGTGACGATGCCGCGCAGGCTGGAGAGCTCGCGCGGGCGCGCGGACTGCTCCGCGGCCAGCATCGCCAGGTTCGTCGGCGCCCCGATGAGGAAGGTGATGCCGTGCCGCTGCACCTGGTCCAGGCACTCCGCCGCGTCGAACGTGCGCGTCGGAACTACCTGCGCACCCAGGTAGAACGCCGGGTTCGGGCCGCCGGCGTAGAGCCCGCCGCGGTGGAACCACGGCGTCATGTTCAGCGTGCGGTCCTCCGGCGAGAGCAGGAAGTGCATGATCACGTCGTGCGCGCTGAAGATCTCGATCATGCTGTTCAGCGGCACTCCCTTGGGCATCCCGGTGGTGCCGGAGGTGTAGAGCCGGGTGGTCTCGTCGTAGACCGTGCGGGAGGGCGCAGGCGGCTCGGCCCGGTCGCTGATCAGCGCCTCGAACGGTGTCGCGCCGGGTGTTCGCCCGCCTGCGGCCACCACCAGATCGGGCCGGTGCTCGGCGTGCTCGAGCGCGGCGGCGACGGTTTCGGCGAGCGCGGCATCGTGCACGAACACGCGCGGGCGGCTGTCGTCGAGGATGAACGCGACCTCGCCCGCCGAAAGCCGGAAGTTGATCGGCGCGCCGACCGCGCCCGCCGCCTGCGTGGCCAGGTAGAGCTGCGCGAACTCCGGGCCGTTGTGGAGCTGGTAGACCACCACGTCACCGGGTTCGACACCGGCCGCTGCCAAGCCGGATGCCAGCCGGTCGACCCGATCACCGAGTTCGGCGTAGGTGAATTCGGCGCCTGTCGACGGGCAGTGCAAGGCGATCCGGTTCGCGTACCGGTGGGTGTTGCGCCGGAATCCGTTGAGGTAGGTGAAATCGCGCTCGATGAACTCGCGGTACGCCGCGGGGTCGTAAGTGGTCATGCTGATTCCCTCCGCATCGAGGTGCACGGCTGCTGACTCGGCCGTTCCGGTGGCGCCGCGGCCCGGATCAGCTCATCGTGAGGCCGCCGCTGACGCTGACGGTCTGCCCGGTGAGGTATCCGGCCTCGTCCGAGGCGAAGAACGCCACGGTGTTGGCGAGATCGGCCGGATCCGCCAGCCGCCGGAACGGGATGGCCTTGATCAGCGATTCGCGCAGCTTGGGGTCGTCCCCGCCGATCGAGGCGAACAGCTCGGTGTCGGCAGGGCCGGGGCACACGCAGTTCACGTTGATCTTGTTGCGGGCCATCTCGCGGGCGAGGGTCTTGGTGAACGACACGACACCGCCCTTGGCCGCCGAGTACACCGCCTCCCCGGAGGAGCCGACCCTGGCCGCGTCCGATCCGAGGTTCACGATCGACCCGGACTGCTGCTCGATCATCATCGGCAGCGCCGCCTTGGTGGTGTGCAAGGTGCCGAACAGGTTGATCCCGACGATCTTGTGCCAGTCGGCGGCGTCGGTGTCGACGAACGGTTCGGCCTTGTCCCAGCCCGCGTTGTTGACCAGCACGTCCAACCGGCCGAACCGTTCCCGGACCTGCGCGAGCATCGCCTCGACCGAGTCCGCGTCGGCGACGTCGGTGCGCAGCCCCACCCCGCCGACGGCTTCCGCGGTGGCGTTGGCGGACTCCCCGTCGATGTCCGAGACCACGACGGTGGCGCCTTCGGCGGCCAGCTTCTCGGCGATGGCCCGGCCGATGCCGCGGCCCGCGCCGGTCACCGCGGCGATCTTGTGCTCCAGTCGTCCCATTTCGTCTCCCAACCCGGCTCAGGGAGCCAGCTGCCGCCCGAGCCGCTCCCGGGCGATGATCAACTTCATGACCTGCGCGGTGCCGTCGCCGATCTGCAGGCCGAGCACGTCGCGCAACCGCTGCTCCAGCGGCAACTCGGTCCGGTAGCCGTACTGGCCGTGCAGCAGCAGGCAGTTCTGGATGGCCTCGAACGAATCCTTCGGCGCGAGCCACTTGCACATCGCGGCCTCCGCGGTGTGCGGCATCCCCCGGTCCCGCAGCGAAAGCGTCCGGTAGCACAGCAGACGCGCCGCGGTGAGCCGCGTGTCCGCCTCGGCCAGCGGGAACGAGACCCCTTGGAACTTGCTCAACGGCTGGTCGAACGCTTCGCGCTCGCTGACGTAGCGCCAGGTCTCGGTGACGCTGGCCTGCGCGGCTCCGACGCACTGCAGGCCGATCAGCGCGCGGCTGAAGTCGAAACCCCGGAGCACCTCGGAGAATCCCTTGCCCTCCGCACCGAGGAGGTGCTCCGCAGGAACCCGCACGCCGTCGAAGTGCACCGCGCCGCGGCCGACCGCCCGCGTGCCCATGTCCGAATAGGACTCGCGGGTCACCCCGGGCAGGTCCAGCGGCACCAGGAACGCGCTGATGCCCTTGCCGCGCACCTGCTGCTCGCCGGTGCGGGCGAACACGACCGCGGCGGCCGCGTCGCCGCCGAACGACAGCGACTTGGTGCCGGTGAGCAGGTAGTCGTCGCCGTCGCGCCGTGCGGTCAGCCGCGGCATCCCGGCGTCCGAACCGGCGTGCGGCTCGGTCAGGCCGATGCCGACGATGTGCTCCCCGCGGCAGATGCCCGGCACCCAGCGGGCGGCGACCTCGGAAGCGGCGTCGCTCGCGAGGATCTGGCCGACCAGCGAGCCCACCACCTGCAGGTAGGCCACCGAGAAGTCACCGCGGGCGATCTCTTCGGTGAGGATTCCGGAGGTGACCCGGTCCAGGCCGCGCCCGCCGATCTCGACGGGCAGTTCCGGCGCGATGAAGCCGCGATCGCCCATCTCCCGGCGCACCTGCGGCTCGACGGATCCGCGCTGTTCCCGCTCCCGGTAGTGCGGCGCGAGCCGTTCGGCGGCGAACCGGCCGGCTTCGTCGCGCAGGCGCAGCTGGTCTTCGGTCAGCGTGACGTCCATCGGCTACTCGATGTCCTCGCGGGTGGTCATGGCCCTCCTCGGTGAGCGGATCTTCAGCTAAGGTGAATGCATGTTCAGCGGAATTGAAGATTGATTCATCGGGCCTGCGGTGTCAAGGACGCCGGCACGACCGGCGCCGGACACCCGCCCGGCCGGTGCGCACCAGCGCCCGGGAAGATGAACTCGGCGTTCACCGATGTGCAGGGAGAACCGCGTGCCCACGCCCACCAGGTCGGAACCGCAAGATCCGAACGAGGCCGCCCGCGCCGCGCGCTCCGAGTGGCGCCACCGGCAGCTGCTGGACGCGGCGGCCCGGCTGATGGAGCGCGACGGCTTCCACGGGGTGTCCATGCAGGCGCTCGCCGCGGAGGCCGAAGTCAGCGTCGGCCTCATCTACCGCTACTTCGGCGGCAAGGACGACCTGCTGCTGGCGGTGATCGTCGACGTGCTGGACGCCTTCGCGGCACAGGTGCCGCCTGCCGTGCGGGCGGGGACCGATCCGGTGGAGCGGATCGCCGGTGCCTTCCGCGCCTACTGCGAGGTGATCAACGCGCATCGGCACGCCGCGGTGCTGACCTACCGGGAGAGCAAGTCGCTCGGCACCGAGGGCCGCGCGAAGATCAAGCGGCTGGAGATCGAGACGAGCGAGCCGCTGCGGGAAGCGCTGCGCGCAGGCGTCGCCGGTGGCCTGCTCACCGACGTGGACGTGGAACTGGTCTCGCAGGACTTCCTGCTGCTGGCCCACGGTTGGGCGTTGAAGCGCTGGTACCTCGGGCAAACGATGGATTTCGAGGAGTACGTCGTCAAGCAGACCGCGTTGCTGCTGGGCGCGATCGTGCGCACGCAGCACCGGGATGACTACTCGCACCTGCTGCGACCGGCGGGCTGACGAACCGCGAACCGGTTTACGGCTGATCGCGCGGATGATCGGCTGCGGACGGCGAACGCCGACGTGCAGGGAGGAACGACATGCGAGCGGTGCAGATCACCGAGCTGACCGGCCCCGATTCGGTGCGGGTCGCCGACGCCGAAGACCCGGCGCCAGGTCCGGGCCAGGTGCTGATCGAGGTGCGCGCGGCCGGGGTGACCTTCCCGGACGTGCTGATGACCCGCGGCGAGTACCAGATCAAACCGGAGCCGCCGTTCGTGCCGGGCTCGGAAGTCGCAGGTGTGGTGCGCGAAGCGGCCGAGGGCTTCGAGCAGGGCCAGCGGGTCGCCGCCTTCCCCGGCATCGGCGGTTTCGCGGAGCTGGCCGCGGTCGACGCCGAGCGCGTGTTCCCGCTGCCGGAGCAGGTGTCGTTCGACGCCGCGGCCGGGATGCCGATGAACTACCTGACGGTGCACTTCGCGCTCGCCCGCCGCGGCCGGTTGCGCGCCGGTGAGACCGTGCTGGTGCACGGGGCTTCCGGTGGCGTGGGCACGGCCGCGGTGCAGCTGGCGAGCGTGCTGGGCGCGCGGGTGATCGCCGTGGTCTCCCAGGAGTCCAAAGTGGAGGCTGCGCGTTCGGCGGGCGCGCAGCACGTGGTGCTCGCCGAAGGATTCCGCGACGCGGTGGCGGAACTGGTCGGCAAGCGCGGCGTGAACCTGGTGGTCGACCCGGTGGGCGGCGACCGGTTCACCGACTCGTTGCGCACCCTGCGCGACGAGGGACGGCTGCTGGTCATCGGCTTCACCGCGGGCGAGATCCCCACGGTGAAGGTGAACCGCCTGCTGCTGAACAACCTCGACGTCGTGGGCGTCGGCTGGGGCGCGTTCTGCGGTTCCCGACCGGAATATCCGCGGCAGCAGTGGCAGGAGCTGTTGCCGCACGTGGAATCCGGCGGGTTGCGCACGCTGGTCGGTTCCACCCACCCGTTCCAGGACGCCGCGCACGCGCTGCGGGAACTCGATCAGCGCCGAGCGGCCGGGAAAGTGCTGCTGCGGCCCTGACCGACTCAACGCGCGCGGACGGTTCCCAGCTGTGCCAGGTGCAGGTTGGTGGCGGCGAACTTCGGCGCCACCGCGCGCAACGTCTCGATCATGACCTCGGTGGCGGGCGTCGGAGTCCGGTTCACCGGCCGGGCCAGCAGGATCCGCCGGGCCGGCGCCGGTCGTCCCCGGGATTCGAACGCGATCAGCCGCACGTCGTGGCGGCGGTTGGTCAGCGCGAGCCGCGGCGCGATGGCGATGCCGAGTCCGGCGGCCACCATCGCCTGCGCTTCGTGGTAGTCGTGCGACTCGTAGGAGATGTCCGGTTCGAAGCCCGCCAGCCGGCAGCTGCGGTGCAGCACCTCGGCGACCGGGTTCTCCGTCCGCGTGATCCACTTCTGGTCGGCCAGCTCGGCCAGGTCCACGCCGGAGCGCTCCAGCAGCTCCGAGTTCGCGGGCACCACCAGCACCATCGGATCGTCCAGCAGGTGCGTGACCCGCAGCGCCTCGTCCTCGACGCGGTTCCACTCGTAGTCCCACAGGATCGCCAGCTCCACCTCTCCCGCGTGCAGGAACTCCTGCAGTCCGGCCAGCAGCGACGAGCGCACGGTGACCCGCACGCCCGGGTGCTTGCGGGAGAAGCGGGTCAGCGCCAGCGGCAGCAGCGAGGAGCTGGCGGTGGGGAACGAACCCATCCGCAGCGAACCTTCGGTCAACCGCGCGAACGAATCCAGGTCGGCCTGCGCGCCGCGCAGTTCGCTGCGGATGCGGCGCCCGCGCGCGGCCATCGCCTCGCCCGCGCCGGTGAGCCGCACCCCGCGCGGCAACCGTTCCACCAGCGGCTGGCCGGACTCCGCCTCCAGCCGCGAGAGCTGCTGCGAGGCGGCCGACGGGGTGATCGCGAGCGCGTCCGCGGCCGCGCTGATCGAGCCGCGATCGGCCGCTTCGGTCAGCAGCAACATGCGGCGCACGTCCATGATCTCTCCTCCTGCCTTTAGTAGTACTTAAGTCAGGGTAAGCGACGGGACATTGTGGTAACAGCTCGCCGTTGTCAAAGTCGTCGGCACTCGAGCGCGGCGATCGGCGCCGCTGCGGCAGGAAGGGGAGCCACCGTGCGGGTACCGGCGAGCCTGGTGCGGGGCGGCACCAGCAAGTGCTGGCTGTTCGACGCCACCGCGTTGCGCAACCGGATGGAGCTGGACCGGCCGAATCTGGACCGGCTGCTGGTCGACGCCTACGACGCCGGCGATCCGGCGCACGTGGACGGTGTCGGCGGCGCCACCCCGACCACCTCGAAGGCCGCGTTCGTGCGGCCCGGCGCGGGCGTCGACGTCGAATACCTCTTCGGACAGGTCGGGATCGGTGTCGCCGGCGTCGAATGGGGCAGCAACTGCGGAAATTGCGCCACCGCGATCGCGTTGTGGGCGCTCGCCCGCGGTCTCGTCGCGCCCACCGGGGACACGACCCGGGTGGTGCTGCGCAACGTCAACACCGGTGCCGTGCTGGAGGCCGATGTGGACACCGGCGGCGGCCGGGTGCACGAGTTCGGCACCGAGACCGTGCCGGGCACCCGGGCGGGCGGCGTCGGCGTCGGGCTGGCCTTCGTCGATCCGGCGGGCGGGACCACGGGCAGCACGCTGCCCACCGGTCGCGCGGTGGACGACCTGTCCGTCGACGGAACGCCGGTGCGGGTGAGCATGATCGACGCGGGTGCGCCGATGGTGCTCGTGGACGCGGTTTCGCTCGGGCTGACCGGGCAGGAGCCGATCACGCGCGAGCGCACCGAGCAGTTGCGCCGGATCCGCCGGGCCGCCGGGGAACGGATGGGCCTGCCCGGCGGTGACGCGATCCCCAAGGTCGGAGTCGTCGGCGGGCCGGAGCACGGCGCCGACGTCTCGGTGCGCATGTTGTCGATGAACTCTCCGCACCCCGCGATCGGCCTGACCTCGGCGGTCGGGGTGGCCGTGGCGAACTCGCTGGACGGGACGGTCGTCGCCGCGCGCTCGGACGCTCCAGGCGCCACACGGCTGCGCATCGGCACGCCCGCCGGTGCCGTGGCGGTCGACTGCGCCGATTTCCACGACGGACCGCCGCGCCGAGTCACCGTCCGGCGCGCGGCCCGAATCCTCTGCGACGCCGAGATCCGGGTGCCGGAGACGACCGCAACCCGCCAC
>NZ_JAFRFW010000760.1:0-7812 GCF_017434145.1 Saccharopolyspora sp.
CCGCCTCGGCGCCGCGGGGCACCACCGGAGCGCAACCGGCGCCAGGACCCGTGCAGGCCGCTGACCTGCCGCCGCAGCCGGTGCAGATCCCCGCCGGGCAGCCACCGGGCACCGTCAAGCTGCCGCAGGGCGGCACGGCGGAACTGGTCCGCAAGGAAGTCGACCGCTCCGGCACCCTCCCGGTGCCGGACGGGGTGGACGAGGCCACCTGGTGGGGAGCCGGACTGGACGCCCCGGACGGGGCGACGGTGCTAGCCGGGCACGTGAACTGGAAGGGCTCGGTAGGCCCGTTCGAGGAGCTGTGGGAGTCCGCGGCGGACCAGCCGGTCACCGTGGTCGACGACGGCGGCCGCGAATACCGCTACCGGGTCTCCGAAGTCGTCACGGTCTCCAAGGAAGAACTGCCCGCCCGGGCGGCCGAGCTGTTCGGCCAGGGCGGGCCGCACCGGCTGGTGCTGGTCACCTGCGGCGGCCGGTACGTGGGCGGCGGGCTCGGCTACGACGAGAACCGCATCGTGGTCGCCACACCGGCCTGACGAACGCGAAAAAGCGGGATCCCCGGGCGGGGATCCCGCTTTTTCGCTGCTGCGCTAACGGCGCTTCTTGCTCTTCTTGGCGGAAGCGGCCTGCTTGCCGGGGCGCTTCTTCTGCTGCGGGCGCCGGTTCCCCGGACTTGATTGCTGCGCGGGTTTCGCACCGGGCGCGGGTTTGCTGCCGGTCACCGCGGTGGCGCCGTCCTCGGACGACGGGGCCTGGCCGTTCTCGGACTGCTCGGCGGTCTCGGTCGCCTCGCCGTCGCCGGAGTCGTTGTTCTTGGTCTGCGAAGGCTTCTGCCCCGGCTTCGGACGCGGCGCGTCCTTCTTCGCGGCGAGCTCCTTCTCCTTCTCCCGCTCCTGCTCGCGGTCGATCTTGTTGCTGATGAAGTGCTGCTGGCCCAGCGTCCAGATGTTGTTCGCCATGAAGTACAGCACCACGGCGATCGGCAGCACCCAGCCGGAGAACAAGGTGCCGACCGGCGCCACGTACATCATGAACTTCCCCATCATCGCGGTCTGGGGATTCGTCATGGACGCGTCGGTCTGGCGCTTCTGCGACATCCGCATCGTGAAGAACGTCGCGATCGAGGCGATCACCATCAGCGGAATGCCGACCGCCATCATGTTCGCCCGCGTGGTGTCGAACTGGGCGAGCTCCGCGGCGGGCTGGGTGAGCCAGTTGCCGAGCTTCGCGCCGAAGATGTCGGCTCGGATGAACGACAGCACTTCGGAGCGGTCGAAGATGTAGTTGCTCTGCGCCTGCGGGCTGAACCCGCGCAGCACGTGGAACAGGCTCAGGAACACCGGGATCTGCAGCAGCGCGGGCAGGCAGCCGCCGACCGGGTTCACCCCGTGCTCGGACTGCAGCTTCTGCATCTCCTGCGCCATGCGCTGGCGATCGTTCTTGTACTTCTCCCGCAGCTTCTGGATCTGCGGGGAGAACTTCGCCATCTTCCGGCCGGCGCGCATCTGGCTGATCGCGGGCTTGAGCAGCAACACGCGCAAGCTGAACACCAGGAAGAACACCGCCAACGCCCAGGCGAAGCCGTTGTCCGGCCCCAGCACGGTGCCGAAAACCTTGTGCCAGAACCACAAGATGGCCGACACCGGATAGAGGATAAAGTCGAACACTCAACCACTCCTGGTCATCGCCCGGTTCGCCCCGGGCAGCTTGCACGGGCGCTCCGCACACCGCCCTCAGCTCTACCAGGGTGCCATGTCCGGCCATCCGAACGAGTAAGGGGCGTGAACTCGGCACGGAGAGTAACCCGGCGGCGACCGCGCTCGAAGGCGGTGCGCTCCGGATCCCGAGGCACCGGCGCACTTCGTGGCGGGCCGCTCACTCCTCGGCCAGCGCCGTGAGAACCGCTTCGCCGTACTTGCTCAGCTTGTTCTGGCCGATGCCGCTGATCGTGCCCAGCTCGTCCAAGCTCGCGGGTGCTCGCGCGGCGATCTGGCGCAGCGTGGCGTCGTGGAAGATGACGTAGGCGGGCACGCCCTGCTCCTTGGCGGTGGCCGCGCGCCACGCGCGCAGGCGCTCGAAGACCGGGGCGGCCTCGGCGGGGAGTTCGACCGCCTCGGCACGGCCCGACTTGGCCGGTTTCGCGGCCTTGGCGGGCTTTTCCGGCTCCCGGCGCAGCCGCACGGAACGTTCGCGGCGCAGCACTTCACCGCTGGTCTCGGTCAGCACCAGAGTCCCGTAATCGCCCTCCACCGCCAGCAGGCCCTTCGCGAGCAGCTGGCGCACCACGCCGCGCCAATCGTCGTCGCGCAGGTCGGTGCCGACGCCGAAGACGGTGAGCTGGTCGTGGCCGTGCTGCTGGATCTTCGCGTTCGACTTGCCGAGCAGGACGTCGATCACGTGGCCCGCGCCGAACTTCTGCCGCCGCTCGTGCAGCAACCGGTACACCGCCGAGAGCAGCTTCTGCGCGGCGACCGTGCCGTCCCAGGACTCCGGCGGATGCAGGCAGGTGTCGCAGTTCCCGCACGGCTTCCCGGGCTGGCCGAAGTAGGCCAGCAGCTGCACCCGGCGGCACTCCACCGTCTCGCACAGCGCGAGCATCGCGTCCAGGTGCGTGGCCTGCCTGCGGCGATGCGCCTCGTCGCCCTCGGAGTTGTTGATCATCTTGCGCTGCTGCACCACGTCCTGCAGCCCGTAGGCCAGCCACGCGGTCGACGGCGCGCCGTCCCGCCCGGCGCGGCCGGTCTCCTGGTAGTAACCCTCCACCGACTTCGGCAGGTCGAGGTGCGCGACGAAGCGCACGTCGGGCTTGTCGATGCCCATGCCGAACGCGATCGTGGCCACCACCACGAGCCCGTCCTCGCGCAGGAACCGGGACTGGTGCGCCGCACGGGTGCTCGCGTCCAGGCCCGCGTGGTACGGCACCGCCGGAATCCCGTGCTGCGAGAGGAACTCCGCCGTCTTCTCCACCGACGAGCGGGACAGGCAGTAGACGATGCCCGCGTCGCCGGCGTGCTCGGTGCGCAGCAGGTCCAGCAACTGCTTCTTCGGGTCGTTCTTGGGCACGATCCGGTACTGGATGTTCGGGCGGTCGAAGCTGGCCACGAACCGGCCCGCCTGCTCCAGCTGCAGCCTGGTCGCGATCTCGCCGCGGGTCGCCTCGGTGGCCGTGGCGGTCAGCGCGATGCGCGGTACGTCCGGCCAGCGCTCGTGCAGCATCGACAGCGCCAGGTAGTCCGGCCGGAAGTCGTGGCCCCACTGCGCGACGCAGTGCGCCTCGTCGATCGCGAACAGCGACACCTTGCCGTCGTCCAGCAGCGAGACGGTCGAATCCAGGCGCAGCCGTTCCGGCGCGAGGTAGAGCAGGTCCAGCTCCCCGTTGCGGAACGCGGCCTCCACCGCGCGCCGCTGGTCCGGGTCCTGGGTCGAATTGAGGAAACCGGCGCGGACCCCGAGCTCGGTGAGCGCGTCGACCTGGTCCTGCATCAGCGCGATCAGCGGCGAGACGACCACCCCGGTCCCGGCCCGCACCAGCGCAGGAACCTGGTAGCACAGCGACTTCCCGCCCCCGGTCGGCATCAGCACCAGCGCGTCCCCACCGGCGCCGACGTGCTCGACGATCTGCTGCTGCTGCCCGCGGAACGAGTCGTAGCCGAAGACGCGGCGCAGCACTCCGAGCGCGGCGGAGTCGGCGTCGCCGTACTCGGCAGGGTCGCTGAGGCTGCTCTGCGCGGAAGTCACCCGGGGATTCTACGAAGCCGGGAACCACCCGAAGCCGGACATCATGCATCGGCGAGTCGGCTTGCTTACCGGCTGGGCTCGCCCCTGCCCGGGCACGCCCCGGCGGTGCGAATCACGGCCGTTCGGCTCTGCACCCGCAACGGCCGAAGCCGGATTTTGGGAGCGCCGACGATTCGTCGCCGGGGAGGGATTGTCGGTGCGGCGACTTACCGTGGCGACACACGCGGGAAGGCGGCCGGCCACGAGCCGGCCCTGGCAGGAGGCGGACCGCCATGACCATGACCAACAGCCTCGTGGACGACGAATTCCTGCAGCAGGCGAACCCGTTCCGGCGGGAGCTGCTGGCGCACTGCGACCGGATGCTCGGCTCGGTGCACGACGCCGAAGACCTGGTGCAGGAGACCTCCCTGCGGGCCTGGCGGGCCTACGACCGGTTCGAAGGCCGCAGCTCGCTGCGCACCTGGCTGCACCGGATCGCGACCACGGTGTGCCTGACCGCGCTGGAGAACCGGGGCAAGCGGCCGCTGCCGACCGGGCTCGGCGCGCCCGACTCGGCGCCGCAGGACGCGCTGGACGAACAGCGCGAAGTGCCGTGGTTGGAACCGGTGCCGGACGCGCTGCTGCCCGAGCGCGGCGATCCCGCCGCGATCGTGGCCGAGCGGGAGAGCACCCGGCTGGCGTTCATCGCGGCGCTGCAGCACCTGCCGCCGAAGCAGCGGGCGGTGCTGCTGCTCCGGGAGGTGCTGAAGTGGCGGGCCGCGGAGGTCGCCGAGCTGCTCGGCACGACGACGGCGGCGGTCAACAGCAGCCTGCAACGCGCCCGGGCGCAGCTCGAACAGGCAGCACCCGCGCAGGACGACGTGATCGAACCGCTCGAACCGCGCCAGCGGGCGATGCTGCAGGAGTGGGTCGCGGCGTTCGAGGCGAAGGACGTCTCGGCGATCGTCGCGCTGTTCACCTCCGACGCGGTGTGGGAGATGCCGCCGTTCACCGGCTGGTACACGGGTCCGGCCACGATCGGCGAACTGATCGCGCAGCGCTGCCCCGCGGGCCCCGGGGACATGCGCCTGGTGGGCACCGCCGCGAACGGGCAGCCCGCGTTCGGGGTCTACATGCGTGGTCCGCACGGGGAGTTCGAGCCGTTCCAGCTCCAGGTCCTCACGCTGGCGGGCGGCCGGGTGCGGCACGTGGTCGCGTTCGGCGATCCGGGGCTGTTCGAGACGTTCGGGCTGCCCGCCGCGCTGCTCGCGGAGTCGCCCGCGGACAAGCGCGAAGTCACACCCGCGCGATGAGTTTCCGACACGTGCGCGGTCCGAACGGGTGCGGCCGCACATCTGCTGGGGGTGATGTGCGGCCGTCCTGCACCGGGCGAACCCTCACCGGGCGAACTCGGGGAGCCGCTCGGCCACGGACTCCGGGGACGGCATCGCGGCGATCTCGGCGGCGAGTTCGCGCGCGACGCGCCGGTGCTGCGCGCCGCCCAGCAGGGCTTTCGCGGCGTCCTGCACGTTCGCGGTGGTGACGTCGGCTCCCAGCAGTTCCGTGCCGGCACCGAGTTCCGCCACGGCAGCGGCGTTGCGGAACGGGTCCGCGCCCCGCGGCAGGAGCAGCTGCGGCAACCCCGCTGCCGCGGCGGCGAGCATGGTGCCGCTGCCGCCGTGGTGCACGATCAGGTCGACCCGGCCGAGCAACTCGGCCTGCGGCAGCCAGCTGTGCACCGAGACGTTGGCGGGCAGCTCGCCCAGCGCCGCCGGTTCGACCGTCGGCCCGGCGCTGACCAGCACGTCGGCGTCCAGCTCGGCGAGCCCGCCGATCGCTCGGCCGAGCACTTCCGCATCGCCGAACGCGGTGCCGAGGGTCAGGTAGATCAGCGGTCGCGTCCCGCCGAACGGCGGCAGCTCGCCGGGCTCGGCGAACGGCACCGGGCGCAGCGGAATCCGCTGGACGGCCAATTCGGATTCCTGCAACGATTTCGGGGCGACGTCCAGGAACGGGTTGCCGAGCGCGCGCAACTCGCCTGCGGGCAGTTGCACGCCGAATTCCGCGGCGACCGCGCGCAACGTCGGTCCGAAATCGCCGAAATCGTCCGGTGCGACCAGTCCGAATCCGTGGCAGACGCCCGGAATACCGGCGCGCGCCGCGGCGATTCCGGCACCGTGGTTGCCCGCTTCGTGCACCACCAGGTCCGGTTCGGCCTCCGCCAGCACCGGCTGGAGGTCGGCGGCGAACCGCCGGGGCAACTCGCCCGCGAAGACCTGCGTCATGAGCTTCTTCCACGCCTCGCTGCCCGGTTCCGGACGGCGCTCGCCCGCGCCCGCCGCGGCGTACCCCTCCGGGATTGACATGCCGACCGCAGCAGTGCCCAATCCGAGCTCGCGCAGCGCGGGCAGGAATTGCGCACCGGTGGTGAAAACGACTTCGTGGCCCTGCGCGAGCGCGGCGCGGGCCAACGGGACCATCGGATAGGTGTGGCCGTAGCTGGCCAGGCTGGAGAAGAGGACTCGCACGCGGCCGAATGCTACGGGCGGTTTCACGAGCGGCGCCAGCCGCTTGCGGGTTCCCGCGGACTCGGCCGGAACACCGGCAAAACACTTCCCAGTCGGCTCGGGGCTGGTGGCGCTCGCGGATTTCCCCACCAATCAGCGAACGCCCCAACACCTTCACCGCTCGGCGGACTCCCGCATCGGAAGGTGCACCAGAACGAGCCCGATCCCGGCGATGACCAGGTTCTGCAACGCCGGCTGCAAACCGTTCCACTTGTCCGACTGCCACATCTGGAACCACTCGCCGCCGATGGTGATGAATCCGCCGCCGAACAGCAGCAGTTCCAGCAGCCAACCGAGGCTGGCCAGCCTCCGCGCGGTGTCGATGCCCTGCGAACCGGGGCGCACCCAGAAGACGAACGCGGCCACGAGCACGACCGCGGTCAGCACCTCCCACACGATCACCGCGAGGTAGCCGGCCTGGGCCAGCCCCGGCGTGGTGATCGCCCGCCACATCGTGCCGTCGGTTTGGAACGTGGTGTCCATCGCGAACACGTGCTGCACGAATTCCGCGTTGGTCCCGTAGTCGGTGATGTTGCCGAACGCGATCAGCCCGATCTGCACCGCGGTGATCGCCACCAAAGCGGTGATCACCGCGCGCAAGCTGCCCAAAGATCTCAGAAGACGCATGGCGCGGACCTTACGCAACGCCGCAGGACCGCAACGGCGTTCGCGCCGAAACGGTTCGATCACGGCGAACTGGCAGGATGCGGCCGCGGGAAGGAGGTGGCGATGCGGGTGTGCCTGGTGTCGCACCGGTTGGGCGGGTTCGACGGGGTCAGCGTGGAGGCCGCCAAGTGGGTGAGCGGGTTCCGCTCGCTCGGCGCGACGGTGACCCGTGCGGCGGGCCATTTCGCCGCCGACGAACCCGGTGACGTGCTGGTCCGGGGAATGTGGGCGGACCGGCCCGGTGGTGCACCGCCCGCCGTCGACCACGGCACGATCCGCGAGCTGTGCCGCGGGCACGACCTGCTGGTGCTGGACAACGCCGGTTCGCTGTGGAGCGCGCCGGACGCTTCCGCGGCCTGGCAGCGGCACGCCCTGGAAGCAGGCATCCCGACCGTGCTGCGCCACCACGATCCGGCATGGCAAGGGCCCGCGCTGCGCCGGGTCGACGGGGACACCGTGCCGCTGCACCACCCCGCGCACCTGCACGTGCTGATCAACGAGCACACCGCGCGGGAGTTCGCCGGGCGCTGGCCCGAGCTGGCCCGCGCGGACGCGCTGCGCGTGTTGCACAACCGGGTGCACGTCGACGCGCTGAGCAGCGGAGATCGGGACGGGACACGCGACCGGTTCGGCGTCCGGCCTGCGGAGACGCTGATCGCGCACCCGGCGCGGGTGGAGAGCGCGAACAAGAACATCCCCGGCGCGGTACGGCTCGCGCTGGATCTGGAGGAGGAACTGGGCACTCCGGTGCGCTACTGGCTCACCGACGACGAGCCCGCAGGCGGCGAGGTCGCCGAAGCGCTCGCCCGCGCACCCGGGCTGGTGCGCGGGCGCGTGGCCGAACAGGCCGATCTCTACGCCG
>NZ_JAFRFW010000761.1:0-3071 GCF_017434145.1 Saccharopolyspora sp.
CCGCCGGGCTCGTCCCCGCGCATGAGGTCGCGGCTGCCGCACCGCAACCGGTGGCGGCACTGCCCGCGCAGGCCCCTCCCGGGCCGGACCTCACCGGGGACAACCCGCAGCCGATGGACCAGCAGCAGCTGCTGAGCGGCATCGGCGGTGTCGTGCTGATCGCGCTCGTGCTGCTCTCGCGCAGGTGGCGCAAGAAGCCGATGTTCGGCTTCAAGTGGAAAAGCTAGCGCCGCGGGCGGTTCGCCGAAAACGGCAGCGTGGTCGGTTTTCGGCATTCTTTCCGAAGATTTCTCGCTATGGACTAGACCTGGCGGGCTAACCTGTGGGATTTTCACAACCGCGCGGGTAGTGCGCGGCGTGCTCGATGCGTCTCGTGCTCCCGGCAGGGACGGTTCGCGAACTGGGACGACGTCCCTCCGTTGCGTGGGCCGGCACCGGGAAGCCCCCCGACCGGTGCCGGCCCACACCCTCCTTTTCCGCGAGTTCGCTCCGCGCCCGATATCTTTCGCGGAAGTTGAAAGCTGAACTTCTACTCCGCGGCTGAACACCCGCTGCCGCCCGGCGCAATCCGCTGACCGGCCGACGTTTCCGGGCTCCCGCGCAGCGACCGGCATGCGCCGCTCGTGCAGGATGGGCGCAAATGAGCACCGCCCGCATTCCCAGCCGAACGGAGCCCGCGACGGGGCCGCGCGACCGCTGCCGCGAAGCCGTCCTGCGACATCGCACCGAGTTGATCGAGCTGGCCCGCGACCTGCATGCGCACCCGGAGTCGGCGTTCGCCGAACACCGCAGCGCGGCCGAACTCACCCGGCTGCTCAGCGAACACGACTTCACCGTGCGGGCGCCGGTCGCGGGGCTGGACACCGCGTTCACCGCCGAACGCGGCAGCGGCGAGTTCGTCGTCGGGATCTGCGCGGAGTACGACGCGCTTCCCGAGATCGGCCATGCCTGCGGCCACAACCTGATCGCCGCAGCGGCCGTCGGCGCGGCACTCGCGTTGGCCGAGGTCGCCGACGAACTCGGGATCACCGTGCGCGTCATCGGCACTCCCGCCGAAGAGACCGGCGGCGGCAAGGTTCTGATGCTCGAGCGCGGTGAATTCGACGGCCTGTGGATGGCGATGATGGTGCACCCGGGCCCTGACGACATCTGCGCACCGCGTTCGCTGGCCATCAACGACCTCGAAGTGCGCTACACCGGCCGGGAAGCGCACGCCGCCGCCGCACCGGAACTCGGCGTCAACGCGGGCGACGCGCTGACCGTCGCGCAGGTGGCCATCGGACTGCTGCGGCAACACCTCGAACCCGCGCAGCAGGTGCACGGTATCGTTACCGCGGGCGGCGCCGCGCCGAACATCGTTCCCGCGCACACCGCGGCGACGTACAACCTGCGTGCCGCCGGTTCCGCCTCCTTGGAGCGCTTGGAGAACCGCATCCGGGCGTGTTTCGAGGCGGGCGCCACGGCGACCGGCTGCACCCACGAGGTCACGCAGGTCTCTCCGGTGTACGCCGAACTGGCCACCGACGAACGGCTGTCGGAGGCCTACCGCGCGGCCGTCACCGAACTCGGCCGTCGTCCCATCGGACGCGCCGAGGCGCAGCGCCGGATCATCGGCAGCACCGACATGGGCAACGTGACCCGGCGGCTGCCCGCGATCCATCCGATGATCGCGGTGGATTGCGGCGACGCGGTGAATCACCAGGCCGAGTTCGCCGCAGCGTGCGCCTCGGCATCGGGCGACCGGGCGGTGCTCGACGGCGCGATCGCGATGGCCTGGACGGCGGTGATCGCGGCGACCGAGCCGGATCACCGGTCGGCACTGGCGGCGCTCGCCCGGGATCGCCCAGCCGGGAAGCACAGCGAGGCAGGCGCGGGGCACACCCTCCGCGCGGCCGCGGAGCGAAACACGTCGGGAGGCGTGCCGTGACGGTAGTGGATACGGGGCCGGACCCGCGCAAGTCATCAAGCGGCCATGCAAGCTTGCCCCATCACCTCGCCCACCAGTGGCTGCACGGCGACGGCAGAAAAAGGTGAGACCGCCCTGCCGTGCTCGGCATACGACGGGTCGGCAGAGCCGGATACAACGAGACAAGCTCGCTTCCCGGAGTCGCCGATGTCAGGGAGGTTTGTACCTATGCAGGATCGAAGTAGCGCGACACGATTAGCACACCTCGACGAGATCGAGCTCGTCACACAGGCGCGCACGCGTCCGTACGGGATCTATGCCGAGCCTGGTTCGCAGCGGTTGACCGTCGAGTGCCGCGAGATGCTCGGTCGCGTCTATGTCCATGCATGGAAGACGCTCAAGCGCAAGCTGCATACCGATGGACTGGCCCACAAGCTCCGTGAAATGAAGTTGCCGCGGATGCGCTACAGCGCAGACCAGTGGGATCTGATCCACCGTAGCGAGGACGTGCGCGACGACCTGGCCCTGGCCATGATCGAGACAGCTTCGTTGCGCTTCCTTCGCAACGTCGTGGAAAAGCACCGCTGGAAAGCGCGCATGGAGGACAACGACACCAACGTTGATGGGAGCCTCGGCAGCGGCTTGCTGACTTACTTCGTCAACGCCTGCGTGTATACCTACCCCGAAGTCTTCAAGGCATGGGCACGGCAACGGCGCGCCATCGAATCCGAGGCATGCGAAACCTGGGCGCACCTGCCAGCGGACCCGACATTGGCTGTGAGCTCGTGGGACGCAGTGCGGTGGATGGTCGCTCAGGCCAAGCCGAATACCCGGCCGATCCTGGTCATGCTCGCCCTCGGTCACACCACTGCGGATATCGCCGAGCACTTGGGCATTACTCGTAGGGCGGTAATCAACCGCACTTACCGGTTCCGCTGCGTCTACGTCAAACGCCACGTCGATAGGGGGCGACTCACTCCACCACCCGGCCACACGTCCTTGACCGCCACGGGGGCGAGCCGATGAACCTTGCGCCTCCTGTTCGCGTCACCGGCACCCTTGGTCTGGCCTGCTTTGCCCTGGTTCAGCTTCCCGCCTGGGGCGTCGTGATTTGTGCGCTGGCATTTCTCGCCTTGGCGGGCTTGCAGACCGTCATGCCGCAGGA
>NZ_JAFRFW010000762.1:0-4964 GCF_017434145.1 Saccharopolyspora sp.
AGCGTCCCCGCACGTGGCGGGAATGCGCGGCCGGAGCCGTCGGGTCCTCGTGCACCGCGTACACCGGCACCCCGGCGCGGCCGAGGCTGCGGATCACGCCGAGTCCGCCGTGGTGCAGCACGTTCGGGTCCAGCTTGAACACCACTGCGGGCGTGCTGGTGTCGAAGGCGACCGGGTCCGGGACTCGCATGGCTCACACGACCTGCCGGTGCGGGGCCAGGTCGAACTGGTACGTCGCGTCCAGCACCCGCGGGCAGTCCCCCGCCCAGCCGTAGTCGAATCCCGGATGCACGGTGTGCACCACCACCAGGTCCCAGTCCTGGCCGCGCGGGGCGGGTTCGCTGCGCAGCCGGGAACCGTCGGGCAGTTCGACCTCGTCGATCAGCGGGTCGTGGTAGCGCACGTCCGCGCCCATCCGATGCAGCTCGGTGATGATCGGCAGCGAGGGCGATTCGCGCAGGTCCCGGACGCCTGCCTTGTAGCTCACCCCGGCCAGCAGGACCCGCGCACCCGCGACGGCGCGGCCGGACTCGGCCAGCATCTCCCCGGCGCGGCGCACCACCCGTTCCGGACGCTGCTCGATGGAGCGCATTGCCTGCTCGATCATCGGCGCGCCCAGCCCTCGCTCGCGCAGCTGCCACAGCAGGTAGTGCGGGTCGCAGGGGATGCAGTGCCCGCCGACACCGGGTCCGGGGAAGCTGCCGAGGAAGCCGTAGGGCTTGGTGCCCGCGGCGATGGTCACCTCGATGGGGTCCAGCGCCATCGCGCGGCAGACGTCGGCGACCTCGTTGGCCAGCGCCAGGTTCACCGCGCGGAAGACGTTCTCGTAGAGCTTGGTCAGCTCCGCGGCTTCCGGCGAGCCGACCAGGTACACCGAGTCGGTCAGGTCACCGATCACCCGCGCCGCCCGTGCCGCGCACTCCGGCGTGACTCCGCCGGCGATGCGCGGGGTTTCGCGCTGCACGTGGTCGTGGTTGCCGGGGTCGATGCGTTCCGGGCTGAACGCGACGTGGACTTCCTTGCCCACCGTCAGCCCGCGCCGCCGCAGCGGCTCCACCAGCAGGTCCCGCGTGGTGCCGACGAACGTGGTGGAGGTCAGAATGATCGTCTGGCCGGGCCGGGCGTGCGCCACCGCCGTCGCGCAGGCGCCGCGCAGCGCGGAGAGGTCCGGTACCCGGTCGCCGTCCACCGGCGTCGGCACGCACACCACGATCGCGTCCGCCTCGCCCAGCACCGAGGGATCTTCGACCAGCCGCAGCGAGCCGTCGGCGAGCGCGTCGCGGACCAGCTCCCGTTCCGGTTCCGGCAGATCCACGTCGCCGTCGGCGATGGCCCGCAGCCGCGCTTTGCTCACGTCGACCCCGACGACGCTGGAGCGGCGCGCGGCCAGCCCGCACGCGGTGGGCAGGCCGACGTAGCCCAGCCCGAGCACGACCACGGTTTCCTGCCGCACCGGCGGCACTTCGCTGACCGGGACGCCCGCCGGTTCGCGGTAGGCGACCAGCCGATCCGACAGGTGGCGCTCCCGGCCGTTGATCGCCAGGGCCAGTTGCTGCTGGGTCACGTTACCCTCCCCCGAGATTCACCTGGTCGCCGCGGCCCCCGCGCCGGCCTGCTCGCGCCTTCGCGGCTGACGACACAGTCGCAGCTCAGGGCCGAAGGACCCTCCCGCAACAGCGGTAGTGGCCCTACCGGAAACGCAGGAACCTCGGTGCCTCGCGCCGGTCGGAAAGCCGGTGCCGAGCCCGTTTCGCGTCCAGCCGCAGCGATCCGTCCCGGTCGCCGATGTAGGTGCGCGGCAGGGCGTGCGGCCCGGAAAGCGCGGACCGCCAGATCGCGCAGCCGTAGCCGTAACCCGCGTTGCGCACCGCGCGCACCGCCTGCTCGTCCAGCTCGCCGTACGGGTAGCAGAACCCGGTGACGTCCTGCCCGGAGATCTTCTGCAGCTGCATCCGGCTGTGCGCGGTCTCGCCCGCCAGCTCCACCGCGTCCAGTCCCGGGAGCCTGCGGTGCAGCGCGCCGTGCGAGCCGATCTCCATGCCGCCGGCGGCCACTTCGGCGACCTGCGCGGCGCTCATCAGCGGTTTCCGCGGCCCCTCCGGGTCCCAGGTGTTCTCCCCGCCGAGGCGCCCGCTGAGCACGAACACCGTCGCGGTCCAGCCGAAGCGGCGCAGCAGCGGGCACACCGTCTCGGCGAAATCGGTGTAGCCGTCGTCGAAGGTCAGCCCGACCAGCCCGCGCCCACCACCGGCGCGCCGCGCGGCGAGCAGGTCCCGCATCGAAACCCCCGTGCACCCGCGCGAACGCAGCCAGCGCAATTGCCGCTCGAACCGTTCCGGAGAGACCGTGACCAGGTACGGATCCTCGGTGTACGGGGTCACCGAGTGGTACATCAGCACGTACGGGAACGGCCGCGGCAACTGCGACCGAACGCCACTTTCCGCCGTCTGGGTCATCACCGGCCGCCTTCCTCGGCTCGCGGGTCCTCGGCGGACGATCGCACCCGGATCGGCGACGTGGTTCGGGCACGAAGGTGAGTCCGCCTACCGCATCCGCATCAGATGACCGCCCGCCGCGGTAGGCGAAACTGCGCGGCATCGTCGCGCAGCCCGGTCCGAACGATGATCGACTCTCCGGCGGTTGCGTAGACTCGGCCGGGTTCGCCGCACCCGGACCCTTGGAGCACCGCAGTGACCCCGGCAACGCAGCCCGAGCCTCGAACGCACATCGAGCAGGCCGGAGTGCGGGACCTGGTCGCGGCTTACCCGTGGCTGCCGGTGGTGCTGGGGCTGCTGGTCAGCGCGCTGGGCGTGTGGTGCTTCAGCGGTCTGGCCGAGCAGGTGCACCAGGGCGGGCCGCTGCTGCGGCTGGACGAGCACCTGCTGCGCGTCTCGCTCGAACTGCGGTCGGCGCCGCTGATCGCCGCCCTGTCGGTGCTGACCTGGCTCGGGGACGTGCTGGTGGTGCTGCCGGTGAGCCTGCTCGTGGGCGTGCTGATCGGGCTGACCAGGCGTACTTGGGCGCCGCTGGTGCTGCTGGCGGTGTCCTCGGCCGGGATGGGCCTCGCGGTGTACCTGATCAAGATCATGATCGCGCGGCCGCGGCCGGTGGTGGTGAACGCGCTGGTCGTCGAGGACGGTTTCGGCTTCCCGTCCGGGCATTCCGCGCAGTCGGCCGCGCTCTACCTGCTGCTCGGCGCTTTCGCCCTGCGGCTGCTGCGCGCCCGGTGGGCGCGGGCGTGGGTGTTCACCGGCGCGGTCCTGGCGATCGTGCTCACCGGCTTCAGCCGCGTGCTGCTCGGTGTGCACTCACCCACCGACGTGCTGGCGGGCTGGATCCTCGGCGCCTCTTGGTCGACCCTGCTGCTGAGCCTCTGGCTGTTCGCCGAACAACTCCCCCGCCTGATCAACACCCTCGTCGCCCGCAAATCCGCACCGGCTTCCGGTCCCCCGCAGGCTTCTGAGTGAACGGCCTGTTCGTCCAATCTAGTAGGACCAAAGTTCCGTTCACTCCGAACGAACGGGTGCCGGCCCGGCCGATGGCAAGATCAACCGGCCAGCGCGCCCGAACGCACCGACGCCATGAAGGCCGACCACGCGGGACCGGGCACGGCGAGCAGCCCGCTGCCGCGATCCTTCGAGTCCCGCACCCCGACCACATCGGCCTCCACCGCGAAACCGACTTCGACGCACTGCCCGCCCTGACCGTTGCTCCGGCTGGAAACCCGCCAGGCCGCGTAGGTGAGATATAAGTCCGTCATCGTGGGATACCTTCCCCTAACTCGTTGTGCAGTGACCGAGCCGCTTCGTCGAGGGCCGCGCGAGATTCCGCCACTCCCATCGACACCTCGGCGAGCTGGTCGAGCATGACCGTATAACGGTCGATGTCTCCCGGGTCCTCCTGGTAAACGGCGCCTCTGTCGTTCTCGATGTACGCGAACGCGGGAGAGTCATCGTCCGGGAACTGCATAAGCACGAAGGACGAAGCCATCGCGGCGTGCGCACCGGCGGAGAACGGAACCACCCGAACTCGGGTGCGATCTTCCCGGGAAGCCGCGACCAACTGGTCGAGCTGCTCCCGCATCACCTGTGGGCCGCCCACTACCCGCCTCAGCACCGCCTCGTTCAAGTACACGTTCAGCCGGGGCGGTTCGGCGCCTTCCAGCAGAGCTTGGCGCTCCCGCCGAACACGCACCACCTTCGCCAGCTCGTCGTCACCGATGTCCGGACGGGAGGCCGTGGTGATCGCCTCGATGTAGGAGCGGGTCTGCAACAGACCCGGGACGAACTCGCTTTGGTACTCCCAGAATTCGACGGCGTCGCCTTCCAAGCCCACGAACTGGCGAAACCACTTCGGCAAGGTGTCCCGATAAGCAGTCCACCAGCCTCGCTGGTTCGCTTCCCGCGCCAGTCGCAGCAGTGACTCCCCGGTACCGGCGTCGACGTCGTAGAGCTGGCAGAGCAGCCGCACGTTCGGAGCTTTGATCGCCTGGCGTCCCAGCTCGATCTTGCTCACGGTCGGTTCGCCGACCTCCAGCCAGTCCGCGGCGTCTTTGCGGGTCTTGCCCGCGTTCTCCCGCATCCCGCGCAGCATCGCGCCGAGTTGTCGTCGCCGAACACTAGGTCCAGGGCGTTTGGGCACAGTGCGGACCTCCGGTCGATTCTGGACACAGCGGGAGATCAGTTTGTCACGCGCTGGACGGCGCCCCGGCGATCATCCGAACAGGTGTCGTACCGGCGAATCGCATTGATCAGGGACCGTTCCCATGGGAACGTTCCTAAAGTAGCCGATCAAGACTCGGAGCGCCTGTTCCGACGAAACCCGCAAGACCCTCCCCTGTGCCGCGCCGGCGTTCCGCGCCGCGCCGCCGCGATCGGTTCCGCGCGCCGGGAACCACCCCCGAGGTCGCGGCCGTAGCGCACAGGGACTCGCCGGGCCGATGCACCGGTCCCCTCGAATCGGTC
>NZ_JAFRFW010000763.1:0-3118 GCF_017434145.1 Saccharopolyspora sp.
CCGCGTTGTCGACCAGGTTGCCGACGACCGTGGTGACCTCGACCGGCGCGGCGACACGGGTCGCAACCCAGCTGGTCTCCCCGAGTTCCAACGACACGCGCTTCTCCCCCAGCGCAGCCTTCTTCGCCGACAGCAGCGAGACCAGGTAGGAATCGCGCACCGCGGCGGCGGCCGGGCCGAGTCCGGCGACCGAGCCCGCGGACAGCACTTGCAGGTACTCCACCGCGTCCTCGTGATGCCCGGTCTGCAGCAGCCCCGACAGCGCGTGCAGCCGGTTGGTGAACTCGTGGCGTTGCGCGCGCAGCACGTCGGCCGTGCCGCGCACCGCCTCCAGCTCCCGGGTCAGCTTCTCCAGATCCGTGCGGTCGCGCAGCGTCACCACACCACCGAGGTCGGTGCCGCCGCGGCGCACCGGTCGGTACCGGGCGAGCAGCACGCGATCCTCGGTGACGGTGAGCAGATCCTCGGCCCGCTGCTCCAGCAGCGCCGCGCGCAGCCGCGGCGGCAGGTCGAGCGCCCCGACCGGGGTGCCCGGTTCGACGCTCATCCGCAGCAGGCGCTGCGCCTCCGCGTTGACCACCGAAACCCGGCCGGCGGCGTCGACCGCGAGCACGCCCTCCCCGATGCCGTAGAGCACCGCTTCGCGCTGGCGCAGCAAGCCGGTCAGCTCGTGCGGCTCCAATCCCAGCGTGCGCCGCTTGAGCAGCCGCGTCAGCAACGTCGAACCGGCCACGCCGACGACCAGCGCCCCACCGGTCAGCAGCGCCGAGGTGCTCATCAGCCGCAGGAACGTGCTGTCGATCTCCTGGGCGTCGAAGCCGACGCTGACCTGGCCGAGCACCCGCCCCGACGGGTCCCGCAGCGGCACCTTCCCGCGCGCCGAGGGGCCGAGCGTGCCGCGCCGCACGTTGACGACTTCCCCGCCGGCGAGCACCCGCGACGGGTCGGTGCTCACCGGCCGGCCGATCCGGGCCGGATCCGGGTGCGAGAGCCGGATGCCGCGTTCGTCGGTGACCACGATGAACAGCGCGCCGGTCGCTCGCCGGGCGCGCTCGGCCCGCTCGGCGACCAGCGGTCGCGAAGCGGGGTCGGCGACGTTCGCCGCCAGCTCGGCGTCGGCGGCGACCGCGCGAGCCACGCCCAGCGCGCGCTGCCCGTACTGGTGCACCAGGCTGCGCTCGAGCAACGAGCCGGCGAGTGCGAAACCGACGCCTGCGACGAGCACGATCAGCCCGATCTGCAGCGCGAGCACCTGCCGGGCGAACCGCATGGGTCGGCGGCGGGACATGGCACCCGACCCTACCGAGGGAGCAAAACGCGCAGAACGCCGTGAACGCGGAATAGGCGGACAACGTCGGCAACACTCGCCCGCCCCGGGATCGAGCCCCTACGGTTCCGCCGGTTGGAACAACGGTGTTGCCCGGGCCACGTCGTGGTTGCCCCCGGCCACGCCGAGGTCACGGAAAGGGGGTAGTGCGTTGATCGCATTGCTCGGCTTGGCGATGGTGGGGATCTTCCTCTACCTGGTGATGAGCAAGCGGCTCGCGCCGATGGTCGCGCTGATCGTGGTCCCGGCCGCGTTCGCGGTGCTCGCCGGGTTCGCGCCCGACCTCGGCGACATGGTCACCGAGGGGATCACCTCGCTGGCCCCCACGGCGGCGATGCTGATGTTCGCCATCCTCTACTTCGGCATCATGATCGACGCCGGGCTGTTCGACCCGATCGCCCGCGTGGTGGTCAAGCTGACCGGCGACGACCCCCTGAAGCTGATCATGGGCACGGTCGCGCTGGTCGCGGTGGTCTCGCTGGACGGTGACGGCACCACCACGTTCATGATCACCGTTTCGGCGCTGCTGCCGATCTACCGCAAGCTCGGTGTGAGCCCGGTGCTGATGACCGGCCTGGCCTGCATGACCAACGCGATCCTGAACATCGTGCCCTGGGGCGGCCCGGCCGCGCGGGCGGCGAGCGTGCTGCAGCTGGACCCGCAGGAGATGTTCGTGCCGATGATCCCGGCGCTGGGCGCCGGACTGGTGACGGTGTTCGGCATCGCCTACGTGCTCGGCGTGCGGGAACGGGCGAAGTCGCGGACCCGGTCGGCGGAGCTGGTCACCGCCGGTGGCGGCGGTGTCGCCACCGGCCCAGCGGCCGGCGCCGGATCTTCGGCCGGCACCGGCGATTCGGCGGGCACTGGCGATTCGGCGGGCACTGGCGATTCGGCGGACTCGGGCGATTTCGACGTGCTGGCGCCGGATCGCGACAGCCTGCGCCCGAAGCTGATCTGGTTCAACGCGGCGCTGACCGCCGCACTGCTGGTCGCGCTGATCACCGGCGTGCTGCCGATCGCGGTGCTGTTCATGATCGGTACCGGCGTGGCACTGATCGTGAACTACCCGACGGTTAAGCAGCAGCGCGAGCGGCTCGCAGCGCACGCCGACAGCGTCGTCGCGGTGGTTTCGATGGTCTTCGCCGCCGCGGTGTTCACCGGTGTGCTCTCCGGCACCGGGATGATCGAGCAGATGGCGCAGTACCTGCTGCACGGGATGCCGGATGCGCTGTTCCCGTACTTCAGCATCGTGGTCGCGGTGCTGAGCGTGCCGTTCACCTTCTTCATGAGCAACGACGCGTTCTACTTCGGCGTCGTGCCGATCCTGGCCGAGACCGCCGCGCAGCACGGCATCCCCGCGATGGAGATCGCCCGCGCGTCGCTGCTGGGCCAGCCGATCCACATGCTCAGCCCGCTGGTGCCCGCGATGTACGTGCTGATCGGGCTGTCCAGGGTGGATCTCGGCGACCAGCACCGGTTCGCGATCAAATGGGCGCTGCTGGTCTCCGCGGTGGTCATCGCGGCCGGCTTCGCGCTCGGGCTGGTCTCGGTGCATTGATGCGGGTGCGTTGAATTCGGGCTGATGCGGAGGTGGGCCGGGCGCGCGACCGGCCCACCTCGCAGCTCCCGGCGTCGGTCACCAGACGTTGCCACCGCCCGGGCCGCCCACACCAGGGGCGCCGATGCCGTTGCCGCCGATGCCATTGCCGCCGAATCCGCCCGGCCCGCCGCTGACGCCGCCGTTGCCGTCGCCACCATCGCCACCGTCACCGCCGCCGTTGCCGCCGCCGC
>NZ_JAFRFW010000764.1:0-2451 GCF_017434145.1 Saccharopolyspora sp.
CCACCGAGCTCAAGGCCGAGCTGGCGGGCGTGGATCCCGCGCTGCTGGCCACGGGCGGTGCGGTGCAGCCGAAGGTCGCCGAGCAGCTCGCCGCGGGCGCGCGGGGCCGCTGCCGAGCGTCGTGGGGTGTGGGGCTGACCGGGGCCGCCGGGCCGGATCCGCAAGATGGCGCCGCGCCGGGGACCGTGCACATCGGATTCGCCGGGCCGTCGGTTGCGACCGTGTTCTCCACGCGTCTCGACGGTGATCGTTCTGCCGTCCGGGCGGCGGCCATTCGGGTGGCGTTGGAACAGTTCGGCGCCTTGCTGGGTTGAACTTCCGCGGCACGTGTGCAGCGCGATGTCGCTGGGCACGGCAGCTGCGCCGGGCGGTGGACGCGGGTGGATCACCGCTTGATCGACTGCGGCCGCGGGTGCAGGATGCGTTCGCCCTCGGCGGACTTGCCGGTGATCGCTCTCGTGCGGCCGTCGCGATGAGTAACGTAGAGGGCGTTGACGCGTAGCGCACGATGTAGGCGACGAAGGAGGGAGGCGCGCGATGACCGTGTTGTTGCGGGAAGCGGTCGGAGAACGGCTGCGCCGCGCCCGGACCGCTCAGTCTCGTACGCTGCGGGACGTCTCGCGCGCCGCCCGGGTGAGCCTCGGCTACCTCTCGGAGGTGGAACGGGGCCGCAAGGAGGCGTCGAGCGAACTGCTGGCCTCGATCTGCGGCGCGCTGGACGTGCCGCTGCCGGAACTGCTGGTGACCGTGGCCGGCGATCTGGACGGAGCGGGCTCGATGCTGACCCCGGCGATGGTCGAGCAGGCCGACTCCGGTTTCGACGGCGGGACGCTGGTGCCGAGCCTGGCGGGCACCGACCTCGCCGAGACCGGCCTGGCGGGCGCGGAATTCGCCGAGGTGGGTGCCGAGGCGCAGGCGAGCGCCGCGGCGGATGAATCCGCCGAGGACCGCAAGCTGCAGCCGGTGCTCAGCCAGCGGATCAGCGCTCCGGTGCGCAACTCCGGCGGCGTCGTGGTGGCCGCTTAGGGAATGTTCCGCCGAGCTCAGGAACCTGCCGGGTGGCCGGTGCGTTGATCGAATGACCCGCGCGCGCCGCGGTCGCCTGCCGGGCACGAGCCCGGGCGGCGGCGTCGGCTCGATCAGCGTCGGCGCCGTCGCGGGATACCCCGGGAAAATCCCGGAGATCTTCGGCGTCCTGGTGGAAGCGGACATCGCGGACTGCCACGATGGGGCCAGGACCCGTTGGGGACCAGGCGCGATGGCAAGATGATCGCGAAACGCCGCGGCCCGTCGGCTCGCCGAAAGGGGAGTTGTGCGGCCCGGCCGCGCACGGGCAGCACCGGCAGCAGAGAAGGCAGGCGGAGGAGATGGCCAATCCGTTCGTGAAGTTCTGGAAGTACCTGATGGCGTCGTTCTCGTCGAAGGTCGACGAGAACGCCGATCCGAAGGTGCAGATCCAGCAGGCCATCGAGGATGCGCAGCGTCAGCACCAGAGCCTGTCGCAGCAGGCCGCATCGGTGATCGGCAACCAGCGGCAGCTGGAGATGAAGCTGAACCGCCAGCTCGGCGAGGTCGAGAAGCTGCAGTCCTCGGCGCGGCAGGCGTTGACGATGGCCGACCAGGCGCGTTCCGAAGGCGACACGGCCAAGGCGGAGAAGTACGAGGAGACCGCCACCCAGCTGGCCAGCCAGCTGGTCACCGCCGAGCAGGGGGTCGAGGACCTCAAGACGCTGCACGACCAGTCGCTGCAGGCCGCCGAGCAGGCCAAGCAGGCGGTGGAGCGCAACTCGCAGATGCTGCAGCAGAAGATCGCCGAGCGCACGAAGCTGCTCAGCCAGCTCGAGCAGGCGAAGATGCAGGAGCAGGCGTCGAACTCGCTCAAGCAGATGTCCGACATGGCCGCGCCCGGCAACACGCCCTCGCTGGACGAGGTGCGGGACAAGATCGAGCGCCGCTACAGCACCGCCCTCGGTGAGGCGGAGCTGGCGCAGAACAGCGTGCAGGGCCGGATGATGGAGGTCCAGCAGGCTTCCATCGACGCCGCGGGCTCGAACCGCCTGGAGCAGCTGCGCGCCTCGATGGGCAGCAACGATCAGCAGCAGGTCACCGGCGGGCAACAGCAGCAGGTCACCGGCGGGCAGGCGGCCGAGCCGTCCACCCAGCCGCAACAGCAGCAGCAGAACCCGCAGACCGGCCAGGTCTGAGCGAGTTCGCCGATGCCGCCGCAGAAGAAGGAGCTGGCGGAATGGGGCGAGGCCGCGCTGCGGGAGCTGCGCGGCCCGATCGCCGGTGAGTTCCGCCGCAAGCTCGCGCGGTGGCGTGATCCGCGCGCCAGGTTGCTGCGCAAGCGCAAGCGCAGCAGGCAGACCGCCATCACGGGAACCGTGGGCACCGGGGTGTTCGCGGCCGGCTCGTACGGGGCGTTCGCGCCGCACGTGTTCGGCATGCCCG
>NZ_JAFRFW010000765.1:0-5003 GCF_017434145.1 Saccharopolyspora sp.
CCGACCGTGTAGACACCGGCCGGACCGAGCGGGCGCACCGGCGCGCTGACCGAGTTGCCGGTCACCCGCACCTGGCCGTCGGTCCAGTAGCTGCCGTCCGGCCCGACGACGTTGACCGTGTTGTAGCCCTCGCCCGCGCGCACCGGCTGGTCGAAGGTCAGCCGCACCTCGCCGGGGCCGGTGGTCAGCTGTGCGCCCTCGGCCGGGTCGCTTCCGACCAGCGTGTTGTGCGCGGCCGCCGGGCCGGCAAGGCCGAGCAGTGCGGTGCAGGTCAGGGCCGCGGTAGCCAGCAGCCGCCTCATGAGTCGGCCCGCCCGCGCCGGCCGCGCAACAGCGCACCGATGCCCACGCCGAGGCCGAGCGCGCCGACGAGCAGGCCCGCGCCGCCGAGCACGCGCGCGGTGTCGTCCGATGCGGGCGCGGGCTCGCCGGAACTCGGTGCGGCGCTGTCCGCGGGTGCGCCGTGGGAGTGCTCCTCGGTCGCGGGCAGCAGTTGCAGGCTGGGGGCCGGGCGCTCGGGTTCGGAACCGTCCGGTCCCTGCGACTGGTCCCAGCGCACCACTTCGCCGCTGTCGTAGGTCTGCTCGGCGGGAAGCAACACCTCGCCGGTGTCGGTGGGCAGGGTGCCGAGGGTCGCCTCGAACTCCTCGAACTGGTCCGGGGCGATCCTGGTGCCGGGCCGGGCGGTCCAGGTGATGCCGGAGACGGCCTCGGTGACTTCGGCGCCCGCCACGTTGACCGGCCGGTCCAGCCGCACCTTCTGCACCTGCGCCGTCCAGCCGGGCAGCGGGCGGGTGCGCACCGAACTCAGCGGGTGCTCCAGCGGCAGCGCCACGTGCACGCGGACGGTGCCCGCGTCCGGTCGCTCGTTCGGCACCCGGAAGGTGACCTTCGCGGTGCCGCCTTGCTCGGCTTGTTCCGGCTGCACGTGGACGTGCGCGGTGGCGGTGCCCGCGCCGGCGAGGGCGCTGAGCCCGATGGCTGCGGCGGTGACCGCGAGCCGCGCGGCGGGTCTGGATTCGTTCATGGTCTTCGGGACTCCTTGCACTGCGCGAGTGCGTTCGCGCGGATATCGCGCTGAGGACACATGTCGGAAACGATCGGACGACGTTCCTTGATCTTTGTCGGGAATTCCGCCCGCGGGTTCGCCAGGGCCGCGCGAAGCGTGAATTCTCGGGTGGATCAATTGCCCGAGCAAACGAAAGTTCTCGGTGGGCACGCGGCACGTCCGCCACGATGTCACCGATCGTAACGGCGAGGGCTTTTCTCTCGGACGGGTGAAGACTAAGGTTCCATCGGCTACGAAGCGTGCAGGATGATCCGGATGCCTGCGCGCCGTGGCTCGCAGCACCGACGGGGCGTGGACCGAGGACGCGGAGGCCGTTCCGGGCGCTTCGCGCGTTCCCGGAGGATCCCCCGCTGCCTGGAGAAATACCCGAAATGCGAGCCGCCTGGCTCCCAGTGCACCTACAATGCGAAATACCCGTCGCCTGCGACGGGCGAGCGCCGAACCGGCGGCGGCGAACAGAATAGCGATCACGGTGGGGCTCCCGGGGTCGGGAGTTGAGCCACCGGAGGCCGGGTGCGTTGCTACGGACAGTGACTCCGTGGCGGCGGCCGGGACCGGACTGCGCAGCCGGCGCCGAGCGCCTCGTGCATGGCCGGAATTGGTCGCCACGGCGGCCGAGTCTAGATGTCGGTTCGGCCACGCTCAGCGCAGGCGTGCTTGCCTTGATCCGCCGAATGGGTCACGGTTTACGGGTTGCAGACGGCCGGAACCAGTTCCTGTACGAGCAGGTTGTGACAGCTGAATAGGTCCCGGCGGTCGTGACATGAGGACGGAGAGGAGGGGGCGTCGCGAGTGGGCGCCGGTACCTGTGTCTACTGAAACAGATCAAGGAAGGGGTGGCTCGGCCGCATCGAGCCATCCACCGGAGCTATCCGGACAGTCCCAGTTCATCGAGAAGCCGAGGACCGACTGGGTCGTCTTCGGCACTACCGCGGCCATCATGTTCATCCTGGTGGCCTGGGGTGCGCTGAGCACCAATTCGCTGAAGGCCTTCGCGGACGCCGCGCTGGACTGGCTGGTGCTCAACATCGGCTGGGGCTTCGTGCTGGCCGCGACCGGTTTCGTCATCTTCGCGCTGTTCCTGGCGTTCAGCCGGTACGGGCGCATCCCGCTGGGGGAGGACGGCGAGAAGCCGGAGTTCAGGACGGTGTCCTGGATCGCGATGATGTTCAGCGCCGGCATGGGCATCGGCCTGATGTTCTACGGCGTCAGCGAGCCGTTGTCGCACTTCACCGAACCACCGCCGGGAACGGTGGCGCCGGAGTCCGACCCCGCGGTGAACACCGCGATGGCGACTTCGCTGTTCCACTGGACGTTGCACCCGTGGGCGATCTACGCGGTGGTCGGCCTCGCCATCGCCTACAGCAGCTTCCGCCGCGGCCGCAAGCAGCTGATCAGCGCGGTGTTCCTGCCGCTGATCGGCAAGCGCAACGCCGAAGGCCCGCTCGGCAGGCTGATCGACATCCTCGCGCTGTTCGCGACGCTGTTCGGCTCCGCGGCATCGCTGGGCCTGGGCACCCTGCAGATCCAGGCGGGGATGCAGGCCGCCGGGTGGATCGGCGCGACGAGCAAGATCCTGCTCGTGGGGATCATCGTCGTGCTGACGATCTGCTTCATCCTCTCCGCGGTGTCCGGTGTCGCCAAGGGCATCCAGTGGCTGTCGAACATCAACATGGTGCTCGCCGCGCTGCTGGCGATCTTCGTGTTCGTCGTCGGCCCGACCGTGCTGATCCTGAACCTGCTGCCGACCTCGCTGGGCGCGTACATCAGCGACTTCGGCGACATGGCCTCCCGCGCCGGAGCGACCGGCGGCGGCGAGATGCACGAGTGGCTGTCCACTTGGACGATCTTCTACTGGGCGTGGTGGATCTCCTGGACGCCGTTCGTGGGGATGTTCATCGCGCGGATCAGCCGCGGCCGCACGATCCGGCAGTTCATCGGCGGCGTGATGCTGGTGCCCAGCGTGGTCAGCCTCGTGTGGTTCGCCATCTTCGGTGGCGCGGCCATCGGCAGCCAGCAGGCCGGGCAGAACCCGGCCGGTAGCGGTGAGGCCGAGGCGCAGACCTTCTCCGTGCTGGAGAACATGCCGTTGTCCGTGATCACTTCGGTGCTGGTCATGGTGCTGGTGGCGATCTTCTTCGTCTCCGGTGCGGACGCCGCCTCGGTCGTGATGGGCACGCTCTCGCAGCGGGGTTCGATCGAGCCCAGCCGCTGGGTGGTCATCTTCTGGGGTGCCGCCACCGGTGCGGTCGCCGCGATCATGCTGGTGATCGGCGGGAACAACGCGCTGGAAGGCATCCAGAACCTCACGTTCATGGGTGCGCTGCCGTTCGCGATCGTCATGGTGTTCCTGTGCGTCGCCCTCACCAAGGACCTGCGCAGCGACCCGATCACGCTGCGCGACGAGAAGGGCGCTGAGGTCCTCGAGCAGGCGGTCATCGCGGGCACCGAGGAGCACGAGGGTGACTTCCAGCTGGTCACCACGCCCGCCGAGGACGAGGGCGAGGAAAGCGGCGACGCCGGGAATTCGGAGAAGAACGGTTCGTGAGTTTCCTGGATTACATCGCCTCCAGGTGGCAGCAACTGCTGGTCGATTCCTACCAGCACGCCAGCATGGTGGTGCAGTGCATCCTGCTGGCGACCATCGTCGGCGTCCTGGTCGGGGTTGCGGTCTACCGCAGCCCCGCCGGGGCGGCGGTGGCCACCGCCCTTTCCAGCGCGGTGCTGACCGTGCCATCGTTCGCCCTGTTCGGGCTGCTCATCCCGGTTCTCGGGCTGGGCGTCGCGCCGTCGGTGGTGACCTTGGTGCTGTACGCGCTGCTGCCGATCGTGCGCAACACCATCGTCGGGCTGTCGTCGGTGGACCAGCCCGTGCTGGACGCCGCCCGCGGCATCGGCATGAACCGGCTGCGGGTGCTGACCAGGGTCGAACTGGCGTTGGCATGGCCAGGGATCCTCGCCGGGATGCGGGTCAGCACGCAGATGCTGATGGGCATCGCGGCCATCGCCGCCTACGCCAAGGGACCCGGACTCGGAAACCTGATCTTCAGCGGGCTGTCCGGGCTGGGCAGCGCCAACGCGCTGAACATGGCGCTCGCGGGCACGCTCGGCGTGATCGTGCTGGCGCTGCTGCTGGACGGGGTGTTCGTGCTGCTCGGGCGCCTGACGACTTCGAGAGGTATTCGTGGCTGACAACGAAGTGCCCGGCTCCGACGACTCCGGCAACGGACACGGGGTGGAGATCCGCCTGGAGGAGGTCTCCAAGCGTTATCCGGGTCAGAAGCTCGCCGCGGTCGAATCGGTCACGATGACCATTCCGGCTGGCGAGACGGTGGTGCTGGTCGGTCCGTCCGGCAGCGGCAAGACCACCACCATGCGGATGATCAACCGGTTGATCGAGCCCAGCTCCGGGCGGATCACCATCGGCGGCCAGGACGTGCTGAACCTGGACCCGGACAAGTTGCGCCGCGAGATCGGCTACTCGATCCAGCAGGCCGGGCTGTTCCCGCACATGACCGTCGGCGAGAACGTCGGCATGGTGCCGGGCCTGGTCGGGTGGAGCAAGCAGCGGACCGGCGAGCGCGTGGACGAGATGCTGGACCTGGTCGGGCTGGACCCGGCGGAGTACCGCAAGCGCTACCCGCGCCAGCTCTCCGGCGGCCAGGCGCAGCGCGTCGGGGTGGCGCGGGCGTTAGCCGCGGACCCGCCGGTGCTGCTGATGGACGAACCGTTCGGTGCGGTCGACCCGATCACCCGCGGGGTGCTGCAGGACGAGCTGATGCGGCTGCAGGCAGACCTGGGCAAGACGATCGTGTTCGTCACGCACGACTTCGACGAGGCGGTGAAGCTGGGCGACCGGATCGCGGTGCTCGGCGACCAGTCCAAGATCCTGCAGTACGACACGCCGGACGCGATCCTGGCCAACCCCGCCGAC
>NZ_JAFRFW010000766.1:0-3021 GCF_017434145.1 Saccharopolyspora sp.
CCTGCTCAGCCGTCAAACTCCGCCCACGACCCAACGGAACGATCGACTCCGGCGCGTCGGCGGAATCCGGCCCCATCTCCACCGACCGGTTCGGCTGCACCGCGAAAAAGCCGCCGTCAGAATCGCCGTCCGAATCGACCGGATCACGCCGCGCCGCCTGCTCACCACCCGAACCCCGGATCGGCATCGCGAAAAAGCCGCCGTCAGAATCGCCGTCCGAATCGACCGAGTCACGGCGCGCCGCCTGCTCACCACCCGAACCCCGGATCGGCATCGCGAAAAAGCCGCCGTCAGAGTCGCTGTCGGACTCCTCGTTCCTGCCCTCGTTCTGGTCGGCGAACGAATCGTGCGGGACCGGATCTTCCGGTGTCCCCGGACGGCTTTCCGGGGCCTCGACCGGCATGTCGCGCGCCGCGTCGACCTTCGCCTGCCAGTTCTGATCGAGCGGTTTCACCGCCAGGTCGACGGTCGTCCGCCCGGATTCCGGCACGACCACCACATCGGGACGGAGCGGACCCGGCGCGTGCTGCGCGAGACGTCCGCGGAGTTCGGACGCGACCTGCTGCGCGGCCGCCTCGTCACCGCGGACCTCGACGGACGGCCCCGGCCCGGATTCGTGCTCCAGGCCCAGCGCCCCAGCAACCGCCGCCATCCAGTCCACTTCGGACCGGACGCCGGCGGGCAGCTCGCCCGCACCGGGACCGAGGTCCAGGCTCGTCGCGGGCGTGCGCACCGCCGCCGGTTTCACCGTCTCCGCCAGCATGTCCCGGTGCCCGGTGGGGGCCACGACGAACAGGTCGCGCGCTGCCTCGGGAAGAGGCGTGTCGTGGAACTTGCCGTCCGCCCAATAGCGGTCCGTGATCGAGCGGACCATGCCGGCCAGCTCCGGACGGTTCGCGATGAACCGGAGCGCGGCGGTGCACACCGCGTCCGGATCGGCGTGCCGTGCGAGAGCCGGGCCCACAGCGGTGCGGTGCAGGTCCCCCTCGCGATTGTGCAGATCGCGCACCAGCGTCTGGATGACCTTGCGGGTCAGGTCGGCGGACCCGGCCGGATCGCGGATCGGCGCCGGCTTCCCGACCTGATCGCTGCTCGGCCCCTGCTGCTCGGCCGGTTCGTCCAGCCAGGATCCGGCGGAGCCGGGGTGCACCGCGGGCACCGTCGGAAGATCGGTCGCCTCCTGGTAGCCGAGCGCGGCCGCCACGTCGTGCAGCAGATCCGGCCCGCGCTGCATCAGCGAGTACCGGCGGGATCGCATTTTGGGGGCGTCGAAGGCCTGGTTGGGCAGGTCCACCGCCTCGCCGAACCGTTCCCGCTGGGTGGTGGCGAACTTTTGTTCCATGTGCGCCAGCAGGAAATCCGCCACCGGGTGCTGCCGGGGCATCGCAAACGCCGAGTTGCCGATCAGCTTCTTGCTGATCGTCGGCAGAGCCCAGGCTTCCTGCGTGCGGACCACCGCCTGTGCCTGGTCCGGGTCGCGCACCGTGTTGTCCCCGTCGGTGTAAGTGCCGCCGAACGCCCGGAGGATCTCCAGGCGCGCGATGTCGCTGGCACCGGCCCATCCGCGGCCGGACAGCTGTGCGGATTGGCTGTTGAAGCGGGCGGCCAGCCGCATCGGGGAATCCGCGTGGAACATCTCGTGGATGTTGACCAGGCGCACGTTGTTGCGCTGCGCCCAATCGGACATCTGCCGCACCGCGGCATGAGGATCCGGGGAGCCGTCGGTGGGTGCGGGGTTTTCCCGTGCGGCTTGGAAATCCGCGCGCGGGACGTCGGTCCAGAGCACCGAAGTACCGCCGGTGTACTTCGACGCGGCATCCCCGAAGTTGTGCCACACCGGCTCCGTACCACCGGAGGGCACGACGGGGCCGCCCAGCCAGACCGTGTGCAGCAGCGCGGGCATCTCCAGGTCGGCGGGGAGCCGCTCGACCTCGCCTGGCGCCCAGTCCGAGCGAGTCTGCTCCGGCCGGTGCACCGACAACACCTGCTCCGGCGTGGACGTCAGGTCCGCACGGCTCAAGGATGCGGGGGCGTCGTGCGTGAGGTCGGCCGCCTCCAGCAACGACCCGAGTTCCGCGGTCGTCAGCCGGGTGTGGTCCACATCGGACAACCATTCCGGACGGGGAGCCGGGCTCAGCAGGCCGAAGTAGTCCTCGCCCAGCAGCGGCGCGGGCTCCGTCCGGTTCGGCCGCACGGAATCCTCGACGTCCCGCAGCATCCGGACCGCCGCTTCGCCGACTTCCTGCGCACGGCGCGTGGGCTGCGTCTCGGGTTCGTCGGTCAGCCGGACCCGATTGCCTTCCTGCGAGCCGAGTTCCGCCGGGTCCGCACGATGGACCTCACCGTCACCCAGCCGGGAGATTCCGGCATCACCATGGAGCTTGACGCCACCGCGCTCGAACAGCTCCGGACGACCGACCGATGCCCGCTGTTCACCGACATGCGCGGACAACAGGTCCCGCAATCCCTGCGACACGGCCGAATTCACCGGATCACCCAGATTGCAGCTCAACCACAACAACGACCGCTGCTGCGACCACGCCCCACCAAGACGACCCGCACTCAGCAACAAACCGGCCATCTGCTCATGATCGAGCGAGTGCAACTGCCCGGACTTAGCGCGCACCACGAACCGGCCATCCGCGAAATGCGCCGCCGCCACACCAGGCTTCACGCCCTCCGGGACGCCGTACAACTCCGCAGCCCGCGACACCGCACCATGCTCAAAAGCACCACGCATCGCCGCAGCCTCATCAGCACTGTGCGGAAACCCGAAACCGACCTCTTCACCATCCGGACCGTCCCGCAGCCCGACGATGTCCACCTGGTCAGCCGTCAAACTCCGCCCACGACCCAACGGAACAATCGACTCCGGCCCGTCGGCGGAATTCGGCCCCATCTCCACCGACCGGTTCGGCTGCACCGCGAAAAAGTTGTCGTCGGAGTCGCTGTCCGAGTCGACCGAGTCACGGCGTGCCGCCTGCTCACCACCCGAACCCCGGATCGGCATCGCGAAGAAGC
>NZ_JAFRFW010000767.1:0-8770 GCF_017434145.1 Saccharopolyspora sp.
CCGGGCCGGGCAGGATGGCGCGGCGGCTGCTCGCGCTCGCCGCGTTGGCGGCACTGCTGATCTGCGCGATCCTGCTGTACCCGGCGGGCCAATGGCTGGTGCAGGACGTGCTGGACAAGACCATGCCGTCAGCGCACTACAACCCGCGGACCTGCACCGCCGACGCCGAGGTGCCCGGCCATCCCGCCTCGAACGTGGTGGACGGGGTGACGAACAACTACTGGGGCTCGCCAGCCCCCGGCGCGACCCTCGACTGCTCCTTCGACGAGCCGTACCGGCTGCTGGAGATCCAGGTGACCCCCGGGCCGTCCATCCGAGGGGAGATATTCGGCTCCCAGGCCCGGCCCAGCAAGGTCGAGATCACCGCCACCGACGCCCAGCACCGGACGACGACTCTCGAGGAACCGGTGGACGCGAACCCGAAGGAACCGGCCAAGATCAAAACCCGGCTCAACGACGTCGTCAACGTCCGGATCCGGGTGCTGGAGGCCGCCAACCTGACCGAGGGCAAGCACGTCGCGGTGGGCGAGATCCAATTCGTCCGCCGCAACTGAAGCGCTGGCACGTGGCCGCTGACGGGCTGCGCGGCTACGGCGGCCTGTCACCCGGCCCCTGTCACGGTGTCGGCACTCCGCCCAGCTCGTTCGAGACCAGATACGCCAGCGTCACACCTCGCCCCAACGCGAACCCGCTGTTGTAACCGGTCCCGGTCGTGGTCAACGCCGCGCAGGACCCCACCGCGTGGAGACCGTCGATCACCTCGCCGCCGGCGGCGAGGACGTGGCCGTCCCCGTCGATGCGCACCCCGCTCGACCCGATCCCGGTCCCTACGAGCTTCAGCCGCAACCCGTGGAACGGCGGCTGCACGAGTTCCCCGAGCACCGGGCACGGCCGCTGGTCCGGGTCGCCGGCGAAACGGTTCACGTAGGTGACCGTTCCCCGGCCGAAGTCAGGATCCACGCCCCGCGCGGCGTTCGCGTTGAACCGCGCCACGGTGTCCTCGAACCGCTCCGGGTCGATCCCCAGCTGTTCGGCCAGCCCGCGTGGCGTGGGCGCCGAACTCACCCAGCCCTCGGGGTAGGTACCGCCCGGCGGGGTGGCCGCCAAGCCGTACTTGCGCCGGTGCTGGTCGTCCCACACCAGGAAGAACGGCAAATGGCGGTCTTGCGGGTCCAGGGTCTTCGAAACGATGTCGACCCAATAGGAGTCGTTGCAGAACCGGTTCCCGCCGCTGTCCACGATCATCGAATGCGGCATCGCGTACTCCGGGCCGTAGCCGTAGCCGGTGCCGACCTGGGAACGCCATCCCGGCAGCATCGGCACGCTCGTCGCCGGGATGCGGGCGATGTCCGCGCCGACCTGCCGCGCCAGCTTGATCCCGTCGCCGCGCAAGCTCTCCGGGGCCACGCTGCCGAAGTCCTCCGGATCCAGACCGACCATCTCCCGCACGAGCTCGGGATCCCAGTCGTAGGTGCTGGTCGCCAACACCACCGGACCACGTTCCTGCACCGGTCCGTCCGGCCCGTCCGCGCGCACGCCGACGACGGCTGAACCCTCCCGCAGCAACTCGGTCACCGGGGTCGACCTGCGGATTTCGACGTTGGGCTCGACGCGCAACCTGGCCAGGAAGCTCGCCACCACGCCGGTGCCGAACGTCAGCGGATCACCGCCGTCGTACGTCCGCGCCCGTTCCGTCCCGTCCGCCAGCCCGAACGCCGGCACGCCCGCGTGGGTGCCCCGCTCCTGCTCGGCCTCGTCGACGTAGGCCGCACGCCTGCCTTTGGCCAGCATGTCGTCATAGGTGGTACCTACCGGGAAGTACGGACTCACGCGCATCAGTTCGCGCCACTCACCCAGTTCGGCGCCGTCGACCAGGTCGTTGGTCAGGTACCTGCCCTCGGGCAGCGCCCCGTCCGCTTCGTTGTGGTAATCGGCCAGCCCCGGAATCACCTTCCACCGGATCGCACCGACGTCCTCCCAGTACCGGATCGCCTGCGGCGCCGTGTTGATCCAACGCAGCATCGCCTTCTCGTCCAGCGCATCGGGATCGGCTTGCGCGATGGCGCGCACGTAGCGCTCGGTGAGCTGCTTCGAGTCCTCGATCCCGTCCCGGGCGGCGACCGGGTTCGCCCCGCACCAGACCTGCCCACCGGAGTACGCAGCAGCGCCGCCCACCAGGTCCGCCGACTCGAAGACCACCACCCGCCTGCCGTGCAGGGCCGCGCCGAGCGCGGTCGCCAACCCGGAAAGCCCCGCGCCGACCACGATGATCGGCTCCTGAGCAGCTCGCCCCACCATCCCCGAACCTCCCGCGCCGTTGCAGCAGTCCGGGCGAAACTATAATCATCATTATACTGGAGTCAACACGTGCCGCGGGCACGGAGCGGCGCCACCGCGGAGACCGGGAAATGCGGAACCGCCGGCAAAACCGGAAAGATCGATGCGCCGGAAAGATCGGGAAACTGGGAACGATCCGCGATGGCCGAAGCCGAAAAAATCGCGCCGCCGCCGAATCGGAATTCAGGCGGCGGCGCGACTGCAACGAGCCGGAAATGCCGATATCAGGTGGCGTCGTCCTGGCTGCGCGCCTTGGCACTCGCCGCGGTCGCGTCCTGCTCGGAATCCAGCGACGACGGCCGGTGGTCGATGTTCGACGCCTCGTCCAGCCCCACGCCCTGCAAGCCCTGCTCGTCGAGCTTCTTGGCCTTGGCGCGGTCCTGAGCGCGGCAGATCACCAGCGCGATGACGAACAACAACACCAGGCACGCCGCCAGCACCAGCATCGAGAACGGGTCCTGGCCCGGGGTGGCGATCGCCGCCAGCACGAACAACCCGAACACGATGCCGCGCCACCAGCTCTTGAGCTTGGCGTAGCTGACCACACCGGCGCGGTTGAGCATCACCAGCACCAGCGGCATCTCGAAGCTGATGCCGAACATCAGGACCATCAGCAGCACGAAGTTGATGTACTTGCCACCGGTCAGCGCGGTGAAGAACGAATCGCCGCCGAAGCTCGTCATGAAACCGAGCCCCTCGGGGACGACGTAGTAGGCCAGCACCGCACCGGCGACGAACAGCAGGGTCGCCAGGCTCACGAACGTGCGGGCGTACTTGCGCTCCTTGGAGTACAGGCCGGGCGTGATGAACGCCCACAGCTGGTACAGCCACAGCGGACTGGTCAGCACAGCACCGACCGCGATACCGACCTTCAGCCGCAGCATGAAGACCTCGAAGGCCTCGGTCTGCAGCAGCTGGCAGCCGCCACCCGGGCTGAACCGCACGGTCTCCGGCAGCTGGCAGTACGGGCCGATGAGCAGATCACCGAGCGTGGGCAGCCCGAACAACGAGTTCGAGAACCAGATGAACCCGAGGATCCCGCCGAGCACGAGCCCGAAAGCCGCCCAGCCGAGGCGGTAGCGCAGCTCGTAGAGGTGGTCGACGAGGGTCATGGTGCCGTCGGGGTTGTGCCTGCGCCCCCACCGACGGCGGTCACCGCGCCACGGGTTCAGACGGCGCAACGGGTTTGCACTCACTGCGCGTTCCGTCCCCGATCAGTTCTTGGAATCTTTGCGCTGCGCCTCTTCCGGGGAGGACGCGTTCACCGGCGCGCTGGCCTCACCGGCGGTGAGCTGCTGCGGCTCTTCCTTGGAACCGTCCTTCTTGGCCGCTTCCTCGTCCTGCTTCATGCCGCGGGCCTCGGCCTTGAACACGCGCGCGGACTGACCGAGCGACCGGGCCATCTGCGGCAGTTTGGTGGCACCGAACAGCAACACCAACACACCCACGATGAGTACGAGTTCCCACCCACCTGGAATACCCATCAGTGCACACCTTCCTTGGGGCTTCCTGCCAGCGCAATGGTACGCGGGCAGGACAAGCGATCATAGGGCCGTCAAGCGGCTCCGTTCCGGCGTTCGGATACGGCCACCCGGAGTCCCGCGGCTCGTGCTTTCAGCATTCCGGTCCGATCCGCCAGGTCGGAGACGACGCGGCGTTGCACCGCACGCGCCCGGCGCAACGCGCCGAACAACCGGATCAGGAAAGCGAGCAGGAGTACGACTCCCAGCACCAGCAGCACGAGGCTCCAGATATATGGCACACGATCACCGTAGCGCGTTCAGTCCGCCGGTAGGTGACGTGCCCGCGCCAACGCTGCTTCGCAACGTTGCCGGATTTCCTCGGACAGCTCGCGCGGCTCGACCACCCGGCCCCTGCCGCCCAGCCCGAGCACCAGCCGCACCATCCAGGACCGGTCCGAGTAGCGCATCCGCACCCGGATGCGGCCCTGCGGCGACTCGCTGAGCTCGTCGACCGGGTAGTACTCGCTGATCCAGCGCGCCTCCGGATCGAGCTCGAGCACCGCGCTGGGCTGGTCCGGCATCGGCCGGAACAACCCTTCGGACAGATCGGTCTGCTCCGCCTCCGCGGGTGGCCGCGCCGCTTCGGCGAGCTCTTCGACAGCGTCGATCCGGTCCAGCCGGAACCGGCGCACCGCACCCGCCGAGCGGCACCACGCTTCCAGGTAGCTGCGCCCGTCGACCAGCACCAGCCGCATCGGGTCCACGGTCCGCTCGCTGATCTCGTCCCGCGAAGCCGTGTAGTACCGCATCCAGAGCGCGCGGCCCTGCGTCGCCGCCCGTTGCACCGCCTCCTGCACGCCGGGGGCCATCGGGCCCTCCCGGCTCGCCAGCCCCACCACGACGCCCGGGGGCTGCGCCTGCCCGACGGCGTCCTCCACCTTCGACAGCGCGCGCTGGACGACTTCGGTGTCGGCGATGCCCGGCGTGTCCGCCAGCGCCCGCAGGGCCACCAGCAGCACGGTCGCCTCCGAAGAGGTCAGCTGCAGCGGCCGCCGCATACCGGCGTCGTAGGTGACCGTGATCGTCTCCCCCTCGAAGGAGAGGTCGATCAGGTCGCCCGGCCCGTAACCGGGCAGCCCGCACATCCACAGCAGCTCCAGGTCGCGCCGCAGCTGCTGCTCGCCCACTCCGAAGTCCGCGGCCGCGTCGGCCACCGGAATCCCCGGCCTGCTCAGCAGGTACGGCACCAGCGCCAGCAGCCGCGGCAGCCGTTCCGTGGCGCTCGCACTCATCCGTCCACCTCCGCACCGCTGAAGGCGGCCACGGTCCCCAGATGCGCTTCGTGCACCGACTTGCGCAGCACGTCCGGCTCCAGCACGACCACGTCCGGCCCGTACCCGGCGATCCAGGACGCCGCCGAGTCCGGGTAGAACAGCTCGATCTCCAGCACGTCTCCGTCGACCCCGTCGAGCCGCTGCTGCCCGACGACGCTCGCGCGCCGACGCAGCCCCTGCGCGCGGCCCTGCTCCACCCACAGCCGGGCGGAGGTGGCGGGCGGCGGATCCCGATCAACGCCTGCGACGAGTTTGAGCAGGTCCACGTCTTCCGGCCGGGAGACGGCCCCGGCTCGCCCGAAAGCCTCCGGCCGGTCGGTGATCCGGGACAGCCGGAAGCACCGCGTCGCTTCCCGGTCCTGGTCGTGCCCGACCAGGTACCAGCGTCCGCGCCAGGAGACCACGCCCCACGGCTGCACCGTGCGCGTGCGCGGCTGCGGATCGTTCGGGCGCCGGTAGTCGAACGAGACCACCCGGCCGGACTGCACCGCCGCCAGCAATGCCGGGAAAGCAGGCTCGCTGGTACGTACCCGCGGCTCGATCGCCCCGGACGCCCGCTCGTCGACCTCGACCCCGGCGGCCCGCAGCTTCAGCAGCGCTCCGCGTGCGGCGCCGGTGAGCTCCGGCGAGTCCCACAGCCGCAGCGCGAGCGCCACCGCCGCCGCTTCGTCCGGTTCCAGTCCGATGTCGGCGAGTTCGTAGTCGCGCCGGGCGATGCGGTAGCCGTCGACCGAGTCGAACGCCGAGTTCCGCCCGATCTCCAGCGGCACCCCCAGGTCCCGCAGCTCGGACTTGTCCCGCTCGAAGGTCCGGTAGAACGCCTCGTCGGTGGGTGCATCGGCGTAGCCCGGGACGATCCTCCGGATGCCCTCCGCCGTGAGGTACTGGCGGGTGGACAACAGGCACAGCACCAGGTTCACCAAGCGTTCAGCACGCGCAGTGGCCACCTTGAAACCCTAGCTCCATCGCAGTTGATCAGACCTTTCGGGCACGACCGCGAAAAGCGCCGCCGCCTCGCACCGCCTCGGCCCTCCAAGCAGGCACGAACAGCCATCGCCACCTTTCCACGGCCGCCCGTCTCCACAGTGGCTGAAACGGCGAATAATTTCACTCCCCTCTGAAACTCCGGCAATGACGAAGTCGCCCGTCGGCGCCGACCGACGAATAGGGTGCGCACATGACCGCACCAGTCCTGTTGATCACCGGGGCGTCCCGCGGCATCGGTGCCGCGACCGCGCGAGCCGCCGCGCGCGCCGGCTACCGGCTGGCGCTGCTCGCCCGCTCCGCCGAGTCGCTTACGGAACTCGCGCAGGAAATCGGCATGGGCAATGCGCTCGCGCTGCCGTGCGACGTCACGGAGTGGCCCGAAGTCCAAGCGGCCGTGCAGCGCGCGGAAGAGCACTTCGGCCACCTCGACGCCGTGTTCGCCAACGCAGGCAGCAGCGTGCCCACCTCCTTCCTCGGCTCCGAGGGAGCCGATCCCGAACAGTGGCGGGAGATGACGCTGATCAACGTCCATGGCACCGCGATCACCGCCCGTGCCGCGCTGCCCGCCCTCGTCCGCAGCGGCGGGCACCTGCTGCTCACCGGTTCGGTGGCCGGACGCGGCATCCGGCCCGGCAACCTCTACTCGGCGACCAAATGGGCGGTGACCGGGATGGCGCAGAACATCCGAGCCGAGTGCGTCGGCACCGGAGTCCGCGTCACCCTGCTGCAACCGGGCCTGGTGGAGACCGGGATGAACACCCCGGAGCAAGCCGACCGCCCCAAGCTGCAGGCCGCGGACATCGCCCGAGCCGCGCTCTACGCCCTCGACCAGCCGGAGACCGTCGACGTCAACGAGATCCTCATCCGGCCGACCGGCCAGCATCCCCTGCGCTGAACCGAACCGCGGACCAGCCCGCGGCGAGTGGAGGGCCACGCACCGGCACACGCGACCGAGCGGTGAACTCCGGGCTGACGACCATGGTGGACTCCTCTGCTCGAACTGACTATCGCCAGTCTATGCGAACTCGCGTTCGAACATCGGCATTTCCGGTCCGCTTCACCGGATCGTGTCCGCGACCGGTGCTCAGCCGGCACCGGACCGGCCCGGCTACAACGAGCCGATCAGCCGCTCCACCCGCTCGTCGATGGCTCGGAACGGGTCCTTGCACAGCACCGTGCGCTGTGCCTGGTCGTTGAGCTTGAGGTGCACCCAGTCCACCGTGAAGTCCCGCCCGGCGGCCTGCGCAGCGGCGATGAAATCCCCGCGCAGCTTCGCCCGGGTGCTCTGCGGCGGCGTGTCCTTGGCGGCCTCGATCTCGCCGTCGTCGGTCGCGCGATCCACCAGGTCCTTGTGCTGCAACATGTCGAACAGCCCGCGCCCGCGCCGGATGTCGTGGTATGCGAGGTCGAGCTGGGCGATCCGCGGGCTGGACAGCTCGAGCCCGTGCTTGGTGCGGTAGCGCTCCAGCAGCCGGTGCTTGATCGCCCAGTCCACTTCGCGGTCGATGCCCGAGTAGTCCTGCGTCTCCACCGCGTCCAGCGCCCGGCCCCACAGGTCGACCAGCCGGTCCGTCATCGGATCCGAGCCGCGCCGGGCCACGTGCTCGACCGCCTTCGCGTGGTACTCGCGCTGGATGTCCAGCGCGGACGCCTCCCGGCCGCCCGCCAGCCGGACCGTGCGGCGCCCGGTCATGTCGTGGCTGATCTCGCGGATCGCCCGGATCGGGTTGTCCAGGGCGAAGTCCCGGAACTGCACGCCGCTCTCGATCATCTCCAGCACCAGGTGCGCGGTGCCCACCTTCAGCAGCGTGGTGACCTCGGACATGTTCGAGTCGCCGACGATCACGTGCAGCCTGCGGTAGCGCTCGGCGTCGGCGTGCGGCTCGTCGCGGGTGTTGATGATCGGCCGCGAGCGGGTGGTGGCGCTGGAGACGCCCTCCCAGATGTGCTCGGCGCGCTGGGACAGGCAGTACACCGCACCGCGCGGGGTTTGCAGCACCTTGCCCGCACCGCAGATCAGCTGGCGGGTCACCAGGAACGGCAGCAGCACGTCCGCGATCCGGGAGAACTCGCCGGAGCGGCCCACCAGGTAGTTCTCGTGGCAGCCGTAGGAGTTGCCGGCCGAGTCGGTGTTGTTCTTGAACAGGAAGATGTCGCCGCCGATGCCCTCGTCGGCGAGCCGCCGCTCGGCGTCCACCAGCAGGTCCTCGAGGATCCGCTCACCGGCCTTGTCGTGCGTGACCAGCTGCGTCAGGTCGTCGCACTCGGCGGTGGCGAACTCGGGGTGCGAGCCGACGTCGAGGTAGAGGCGCGCCCCGTTGCGCAGGAAGACGTTCGAGGAACGTCCCCACGACACGACCCGCCGGAACAGGTACCTGGCCACCTCGTCCGGGGAGAGCCGACGCTGCCCGTGGAAGGTGCAGGTGACCCCGAACTCGGTTTCGATGCCGAAGATCCGCCGCTGCATGTCTCCACAGTAGGCGCAACGGCGGCCATCGGCGGTCCGCCGTTCGGGCGTGGGTAGCGTCCGGGGCGTGCACGAGTGGTTTCGCAAGATCGTCAAGCGGGCCGACGCCGCGGACCGGCAGCTGGTCGGGCGCAGCGCAGCGCTGCCCCGCAACATCGCCGACCCCGGCCTGAAAGCCCTGA
>NZ_JAFRFW010000768.1:0-3281 GCF_017434145.1 Saccharopolyspora sp.
GTGGAGCAGCGCGGTCGGCATGACCTCCGCGCTGAGCGAGGTCGATGCGCAGCGAGTCGCACGCGCGGGGATGCCGTCGCTGGAACCGGATCAGGGGCTCGCGCTGTTCGACGCCGCGATCGGCGGCGAGCCGGTGCAGCTGCCGATGCGCCTGGATCTCGCGGCGCTGCGTTCGGCCGGTGCGGTCGCGCCGCTGCTGCGCGGGCTGGTTCGTGCACCGGTTCGCCGGGCCGCCGCCCGGTCGGCGGCCGCGGACGATCTCACCGCCCGGCTGTCGGGGCTCGCCCCGGAGGAACGGCGCGAGTCCATTTTGGAACTGGTGCGCGGCCGGATCGCCGTGGTGCTCGGGCATTCCGGTGCCTCCGCGGTCCCGGCGACGCGGCAGTTCCAGGACCTCGGGTTCGATTCGCTGACCGCGGTGGAGTTGCGCAACGGGCTCAACGCGGACACCGGCCTGCGGCTGGCCGCGACGCTCGTCTTCGACCACCCGACACCGACAGCGCTGGCCGAGCACCTGCACGGCGAACTGTTCGGACGGGAGTCGCACAGCGGGCGGGAAAACGCACGCGTGTCCACTTCGGACGATCCGGTAGTGGTGGTCGGCATGGCTTGCCGCTACCCGGGTGGGGTGAACTCGCCGGAAGACTTGTGGCGGCTGGTCGCCGAAGGCGGCGACGGCATCACCGAGTTCCCCGCAAACCGCGGCTGGGACCTCGACCGCCTCTACGATCCCGACCCGGATGCGCCCGGAACCACCTACGTGCGCGAAGGCGGATTCCTGCACGACGCGGGCGAATTCGACCCGGCGCTGTTCGGCATGAGCCCCCGGGAAGCGCTGGCGACCGACTCGCAGCAGCGGTTGCTGCTGGAGACCTCGTGGGAAGCGCTGGAGCGCGCCGGACTCGACCCGCTCGCGCTGCAGGGCAGCGCCACCGGAGTGTTCGCCGGGGTGATGTACAACGACTACGGCACGCTGCTGCCGGGCGCGGAATTCGAGGACTACCGCGGAAACGGCAGCGCGCCGAGCGTCGCATCCGGCCGCGTCGCATACACCTTCGGCCTCGAAGGCCCTGCGGTCACGGTCGACACCGCGTGCTCCTCGTCGCTGGTGGCGATGCATTGGGCGGCGCAAGCGCTGCGGTCCGGCGAGTGCTCGATGGCGCTGGCGGGCGGCGTGACGGTGATGTCCACGCCGAGCACCTTCGTCGACTTCTCCCGGCAGCGCGGCCTCGCCGCCGACGGGCGCTGCAAGGCGTTCTCGGATGCCGCGGACGGCGTCGGCTGGTCCGAGGGCGTCGGGATGCTGGTGCTCGAGCGGATGTCCGATGCGCAGCGCAACGGACACGAGATCCTGGGCGTGCTGAAGGGCAGCGCGGTCAACCAGGACGGTGCTTCCAACGGGCTCACCGCTCCGAACGGTCCTTCGCAGCAGCGAGTGATCCGGCAGGCGCTCGCGAACTCCGGACTGTCCACTCAGGACGTCGATGTGGTGGAGGCGCACGGCACCGGAACCACGCTGGGCGATCCGATCGAGGCGCAGGCGATCCTCGCCACCTACGGGCAGGACCGGGAACAGCCGCTGCTGCTGGGGACGGTGAAGTCCAACATCGGGCACACCCAGGCCGCCGCCGGTGTCGCAGGCGTGATCAAAATGATCCTCGCGATGCGGCACGGGGAGGTGCCGCGCAGCCTGCACGCCGAAACCCCGTCCTCGCACGTCGATTGGACGGCCGGAGCCGTCGAGCCGCTGCCCGAGACGACCGCCTGGCCGTCACCGGAGCGCCCGCGTCGCGCCGGGGTGTCCTCGTTCGGCATCAGCGGCACCAACGCGCACGTGATCTTGGAGCACCCGCCCGTTTCCGAGCCGCCGCCGGAGTCCGAAGTGGATGGTGTGCTGCCCTGGGCGCTCTCCGGCCACACGCCGCAGGCGTTGCGGGCGCAGGCTGCGCGGCTGCTCTGGCACGTGCAGGCGAAGCCGGAACTCGCCCGCGGCGACGTCGGGTTTTCGCTGGCCACCACCCGCTCTGCGTTCGAGCACCGCGCGGTCGTCGCCGCCGGGGACCGGGACGAGGCGCTGCGCGGACTGGCCGCGCTGACCACCGGCGAATCCGATCCGCTGGCGATCGAGGGCGAAGCGGTCGACGGGCGGCTCGGTGTGCTGTTCACCGGTCAGGGCTCGCAGCGTCTCGGCATGGGAAGTGAGCTGCACTCCCGATTCGCGGTGTTCGCCGAAGCCTTCGACGCCGCGCTGGACGCCATGGACCCGCACGTTTCCGCGCCACTGCGGGAGATCGTCTGGGGCGAGGACGCCGAACGGTTGGAGCGCACCGAGTTCGCCCAGCCCGCGCTGTTCGCGGTCGAGGTGGCGTTGTTCCGGCTCGTGGAATCTTGGGGTGTGCGGCCGGACTACTTGGCCGGGCACTCCGTCGGTGAGATCGCAGCCGCGCACGTCGCGGGCGTCTTGTCCCTTGCGGACGCCGCGAAGCTGGTCGGCGCGCGCGGGCGGTTGATGCAGGCGCTGCCCGAGGGCGGCGCGATGGTCGCCGTGCAGGCCACCGAAGAAGAGGTCGCTGGGCTGCTGCCCGGCAGCCAGGTTTCGCTGGCCGCCGTCAACGCCCCGGGCTCGGTCGTCATCTCGGGTGCCGAAGCCGAGGTCGAGGCGGTGCTGGCGCAGTTCGCCGACCGCCGGACCACGCGGCTGCGCGTCTCGCACGCCTTCCACTCGCCGCTGATGGAACCGATGACGGCCGAGTTCGCCGCGGTGCTGGAAGACGTCGAATTCGCAGCCCCGCGAATCCCGGTCGTGTCCACGGTGACCGGCACGATCAACGACGAGATCGCCACCGCGGAATACTGGGTCCGGCACGTGCGCGAGACCGTGCGGTTCGCCGACGGCGTGCAGGCGATGCACGACCTCGGCGTGCGCACGTTCCTCGAAATCGGCCCGGACACGGTGCTCGCCCCGCTCGCCGAACTGCCGGACTCGGCCGCTTTCGGGTTGCTGCGCAAGGACGAGTCGCAAGAGCGGACCGCGGTCGAGGCGCTGGCCCGGCTGCACGTGCGCGGCATTCCGCTGGACTGGTCCGCGGTGTTCGGCACCGCACGACGCGTCGCGCTGCCCACCTACGCCTTCCAGCACGAGCTGTTCTGGCCCAGCCCGGCCACCGGCACCGGTGACGCCGTTGCGCTCGGCGTGCGCGCGGCCGGGCATCCGCTGCTGGGCGGCGCGGTCGAACTGGCGGAGTCGGGCGAGGTGCTGCTCACCGGCCGGTTGTCGCGCA
>NZ_JAFRFW010000769.1:0-2272 GCF_017434145.1 Saccharopolyspora sp.
GCCTTCGCCGACCGCGAGGCGTGGTACGGCGATCCGGCCTTCACCGACGTCCCGATGGACGTGCTGCTGTCCGCCGAGTACAACGAGCGGCGGCGCAGCCTGGTGACCGGGTCCGCGAACCACGAATTCCGGCCGGGCGCGGTGGGCGGTCGCGTCCCCCGGGTGCCGGAACGCCCGCCGCAGCAGGAGATTCCGGCCGCGGACGCGGAATGGCTGCGGCAGTTGGGCAACGGGCTGCCGACCGTGGTCGAGCTCAGCAACACCCGCAACGACACCTGCAGCGTTACGGTCGCGGACCGGTACGGGAACATGGTCGCGGCGGTGCCCAGCGGCAGATGGTTGAAGAGTTCCCCGGTCATCCCCGGACTCGGCTTCTCGCTCGGCACCCGCGGGCAGACCATGCACCTCGCGGGCGGCCATCCGAATTCGCTGGAACCGGGCAAGCGACCGCGCACCACGTTGAGCCCGACCGTGGTGCTGCGCGAGGGAAACCCGGTGCTCGCCTTCGGCACCCCGGGCGGGGACCAGCAGGACCAGTACACCCTCGAGTTCTTCCTCGCCGTCATCGATTTCGGCCTGGACCTGCAAGCCGCCGTGGAAGCCCCCACGTTCCGCACCGGCCAAGTGCCGTCCTCGTTCGTCCCGCACGAGTTCCACCCCGGCTTCCTGAGCCTGGAAAGCGGCTGCTCGCAGGAGGTTTTCGACGAACTCCGGCGGCGCGGCCACGTCGCCGAACCGGGGCCCGAATTCTCGATGGGCAAGGTGTGCGCCGTCGGGACCGACTTGCACAACGAGCTGCTGCTCGCCGCAGCCAGCCCGCGCGGGCGCCAGCCCTACGCGGTCTGCCGGTGATCGCGCGACCGATACCGATCCCAGGAGGTACCGATGTCCTCGGACTTGGCGGGCGCGGCCCGCGACGACGCGCAAGCACTGATCGGCGGATTTCACCACGTCGGAGTGCAGACGGCGGAACTCGACAACTCGATCCGCTGGTACCAGGAGTTCTTCGGCTGCGAGGTCTCCTGGACGCTGGAGCAGTTCTCCGAGCTCAGCCACAGCCGGCTGCCGGGGATCACGCGGCTCGCCGAACTGAAGGCGGGATCACTGCGGTTCCACCTGTTCAACGTCGATCCGGAAACCCGCTCGACCGTTCCGGCCAAGGCGGAGCAGTTCCAGCACCTGTGCCTGCAGGCCGCCTCACCGGATGCGCTCGTGCAGTGGCGGGACAAGTGGATGCGGCTTTACCGCTCCGGGCGATTCACCTTCGCCCGGGACGAACCGGCCAGCGGGATCGACACCGATCCCGACGGGATGCAGAGCTTCTACGCCTTCGACGTGAACGGATTGGAATATGAGTTCAGCTTCTTCCCTGGTGAGTGACTGGACTGATGCCGCCGGGGTGGACGTGGCGATCCCCGCCGACGACACCTGGCGGTTCGGTGGCATCCCGTTCGGGCTGGAGCCGCTGTTCCTGCCGCCGCGGTGGATCCGCCCGGACGAGTCCGCGCGGACGTTGCCGGACGACCCGGAGCGGTTGCCGACCGGTACGGCACCGGAGCCTGAAGTGCTCGCCGGGCTGGTGCCCTCGGACGGCGACGAGGTGGACCGGTTGTTCTGGTTCCGGTGGATCACCGGGCACCAGGTGACCTTCCTGCTCTGGCAGTTGCTCGCCGGTGTCATGGCCGACGTGCCGGACGGTTCCGGCGCGGTGCGGCGGGCGCGGCTGTACGTGCGCGGCTATTCCCAGATGCTGCTGTATTCCAGCTCGTGCCCGCGGGATGTCTACGGCCGGGTGATCCGCTCGACGCTGTTCCGGCAGCATCCGAACCTGAGCGGTTCCTGGGCGAGGGACTACCGGCCCGTTCGTGATCTGCTGCGCGGCAAGGTGGACGTGCCCGGGCCCGCGGGCTCGGCGCTGGCGGAGGAGTGCGCGCTCAACGACCGCATCCACAACGGCATCGCGACCAAGTTGGTGCCTTCCGGGGTTTCCCTGCTGCAATCCGCGCAGGGGCACCGCGGGCCGGCGGCCGGCCGCGACATGCTGCGCGCGCTCTACGACGGCACCTTCCTGACGATGCGCGCCTCCGGCACCGACTGGCGCGCGATGGTGACCCAGCTGGTGCGGCGGTTGCAGGCGGTGAATCTCGACGTCGCCGCCAACGGTCTCTACCCGGAGTGGGCGCCGAGCCGCGCCGAAGAGCCGATCGAGCTGCAAGAGCCTCCCGCGGTGCGCTGCAAGGCGGAGCTTCCCGGCACGCTCGCGGAGATCGCC
>NZ_JAFRFW010000770.1:0-1807 GCF_017434145.1 Saccharopolyspora sp.
CGAGCACCCCGCCCTGGCGCACCCCGCCGCCGAGCATCTTGCGCACCCGGCGCGCCTCGCGGACGAAGTCGCTGGTGCCTGCCACCACCGAGCCGACAGGCGCGCCGAGGCCCTTGCTCAGGCACGCCTGCACGGTGTCCACGCCCACGGTCAGCGCCGCAGGCGGCACGCCGAGCGAAGTCGCGGCGTTCCACAACCGCGCCCCGTCCAGGTGCACCCGCAAGCCGCAGTCGCGCGCCGCGGCGGCCAGTTGCGCGTGCTCGTGCGGCGGGATCACGGCGCCGCCTGCGCCGTTGTGCGTGTTCTCCAGGCACAGCAGTGTGGTGCGCAGTGCGTCGTAGCGCTCCCCGTCGCTCGCTTCGGCGCGGATCACGTCGGCCGTGGGCCGTCCCGGACCGGCGTTCCACTCCAGCGGCTCGGGCATCCCGCCCGCGAGCCACGCAGCGGACCCGAGCTCGTGGGTGAGCACGTGCGCGCCGCGCGGCGCGAGGAACCGATCTCCCCGGTGCAGGTGCAACGACAGCGCGATCAGGTTGCCCATGGTGCCGCTGGGCACCCATAGCGCCGCGGCTGTGCCGAGCAGCTGCGCGGACTTCTCCTCCAACGCGCGCATCGTGGGGTCGTGGTCGAGCACGTCGTCCCCGACTTCGGCGGCGGCCATCGCCTTCGCCATCTTCTCGTCGGGGCGCGTGACCGTGTCGGAACGCAGATCGATGGATGCCGTTTTGGTCACGAACCGATCACACCACATCCGTGCGGGGGAGAGGCAACTGCGTGATCCAGGCCGGTCGGTTTCCCGGAGAACTCGCAGCGACGCGGGTCCGCTCCGTGGAACGGCGCCGTCCGCGGCCAACCCGGCCCCCCGCGCGAGCGTCAAGCATTGCGGAGGCAGGTGCGCGACATCGGTGCGCCCGTCGGCACTAAGGTGCCCGGCACGTGCCGACGGGCAGGTTCCGGCGGGCGAGGTGCGGTCCGCCGGGGTGGCGAACAGCACCGTGACCCGGCCTCGTGCAACGGTGGGAGGCGGGCGCACCGTCCTAGTCAGTGCAAGCACGGACGAGCGGAGAGTCCGCGTGGACCAGCGCGAAGAGCAGGAGTTCGCGGAGTATTTCGCGGCCCGGCGGGAGGCGGTGCGTCGAATGGCGTACATGATGTGCGGTGACTGGCACCGCGCGGACGACCTCGCGCAGACCGCGTTCATCTCGCTGCACCGGCATTGGCGCAAGGTGCGGGACAAGGGCGCGTTGGACGCTTACGTGCGCCGGACGCTCAGCCGCGCGGTGATCGACGAATCGCGCCGCCCGTGGCGGCGGGAACGCTTCACCGATGTGCTGCCGGACCGGCCCGCCGAGGGCGCGGAGGTCGACGACGGCATCGCGACCAGGCAGACCTTGGTGGCGGGCCTGCGGCAGGTGCCTGCCAAGCAGCGCGCCGTGCTGGTGCTGCGATTCCTGGAGGGGCTCGACGTCGCCGGGGTCGCCGAGGTCATGAAGTGCAGCGAAGGCACCGTGAAGAGCCAGTCCGCGCGCGGGCTGGAGGCGCTGCGGGCCGCGCTGGGCGGACAGCTCGACGATCTGCGGTCGACGTCGTGAGGAGGTGCGGGGAAGTGGACGAGGCAGAGCTCAGCGAGGTATTCCGGCAGGCCGCGCACGGCGGTCCCGCGGCGTCGTTCGACGCGCAGGACGTGCGGCGCGGCTCGCGCCGGGTGACCGCGCGCCGCCGCACGGCGCGGGCGGGCGGCACGCTGGTGTCCGCGGCCCTGCTGGCGGGCGGGGTCGGTTTCGGCACGGGTGCGCTCGGGCCGTCC
>NZ_JAFRFW010000771.1:0-1824 GCF_017434145.1 Saccharopolyspora sp.
GCGTTCTATACAGCGTTTTGAAAATGGAGAGGACATTCAGTTGGGAAATCTGATCAAACTGCTGAGCGCTTTGGGCCTACTCAGCACTACCGGCTCTCCCGCACCCGCCGCGCTGCTGGTGCTCGCCATCGCGGGCACCGTGCTCGCGCCGATCGGCGGACCGGCGGCGGTGGTGGGGGCGCTGCTGCTGTTCGGGATACCGCTGGCCGGGCTGAACACTTACGCGGCCACTCGAGCGCTGCCGATGTCCGGCCGCAGCCGGGCGCTGGCCGCCGGTGCCTACGCGCTGCTGCCGCTGGCCACGTTGTCCGCGGGGCAGGGTCGGCTGGACGTCGTGGTCGCGCACGTGCTGGTGCCGCCGCTGCTGGCGGGTATCGCCGCGGTGATCGGGCTGACCCGGATGGCCGCGATGGGCCGCTCGCGGCATTGGCTCAGCACTGCCTGCCTGACCGCGCTCGGGCTCGCCGTGCTGGGTGCCTTCGCGCCGCTGGTGCACGTGATCCTCGTGGTGCTGGCGCTGGTCGGGTTCGTCGCGGTGCCGAGCGAAGCGCGCCGCGCGCCGCGCCGGGTCGCCGGGTTGGCCGCGCTGGTGCTGCTGCCGGTGGCGTGCCTGCTGCCGTGGCCGGTGGTGCTGCTGCGGCATCCGGAGATCTTCGCGCACGGGCTCGGTGCCCGGTTCACCGAAGCACCGGCGGGTGGCTGGCTGGCCGCGTTGAGCCCGGCACCAGCGGGCCTCGCCGGTGCGCTGCTGGTGCTGACCGCGCTGTTGGCGCTGGTGCTCGCCCCGCGCAAGGCGATGCTTCCCGGCGCGGTCACCGCGCTGGTCGGCTGGGCGGCCGCGGCCTGCGTGGACCTGTTCGCGCTCGCACCGATCGGCGGTGGTCCCGCCACGACCGGTGCGACCGGGGCAGCGCTCACCGTCGCGGCGGCCGGGCTGCTGTGGATGACGCTGTCGGCGGGACCGATCAACCGGCTGCCGCGCCGCGCGGGAGTTGCGCTGCTGACGGCCGCGCTGCTGGTCACGGGCGTGAGCGCGGTGCTGGCCGGGCGCGGTCCGCTGCGCACCGAGCCGGGTGGGGGAACCCCTGCGCTCGCCGCGGAACTCGCCGGACCCGGCGCGCTGCTGGTCCTGGACCCGGGGCCGCAGCCCGCCCGGCTGGTGGACGGCAGCGGTCCGCGTTTCGGCGACGACGATCTGGTGCCGGTGAGCAGCGCGGTCGACTGGCTCCGGCAGTCCGAGGCGGACGTGCTCTCCGGCGATCAGCAGCGGGTGCGGTCGGCGCTGGCCGCCGCGGCCGCGCGCGGTGCCGGTCACGTCGCCGTGCCCGCCGCCGCTTCGGCGGAGGTGCAGCGCGCGGCCGGCGAAATGGTCGTGGAGCACGGCAGGCTCGGCGACGGCTCGGTGGTGCTGCGCGTGCTGCTGCCGACCGGGCCGGTGCAGCTGCTCGGGCCGGACCTGGCGCGGCAGGCGCGGCTGGAGGCAGCCCCGTCTCCGCAGGCCCGGCCCATTCCGGTGCCCGCAGCGACGCCGGAGGTCGCGGTCCGCGTGTCGGCGGGCGGCGTCGGGCGGGCGCTGGTGCTGGCCGCCGAGCACGAGCCCGGCTGGCAGGTGGTGATCGACGGTCGGGAGGCGCCGCTGGCGAAGGCGTGGGGGCACCAGGTCGCGGTGCCGCTGCCGGAGGAGGCGGGCGAGGTCCGGGTGGACTACAGCGACAGCTCCCGCACCGCGATGCTGGTGGTGCAGGCCGCTGCGTTGCTGTTCACCGCGATCGCCGCACTGCCGTCCCGCCGCCGCACCCGCCCGGACACCTGAGCCGCAGCGCC
>NZ_JAFRFW010000772.1:0-2206 GCF_017434145.1 Saccharopolyspora sp.
AACCGGTGTCATGGAGTGCGACCACACCTGGTTGCTGCTCAAGCCCGGCGAAACGATTACGAACCGCTCGAACACCGCCAAGCCCGCGCCGAGGGGCACCTGCCCGACGCACGCGGTGCTGGTCGAACACCCCGAGGGCCGGGTCCTGTGGGACACCGGCGTGCCGCAGGACTGGGAGTCCCGGTGGGCGCCCACCGGGCTGCAGGAATTCTTCCCGGTGCAGGCCGGAACCACTTATCTCACCGATTCGCTGGCCGCCTTGGAACTGACTCCCGAAGACATCGACGTGCTGGTGCTCTCGCACCTGCACTTCGATCACGCGGCGAATGCGAAATTGTTCGACAACGGCCGCACGAAAATCGTGGTGAACCGCAAGGAGCACGAAGGCGCGTTCGGATTCGACGGACCGTTCAAAGGCGCGCACCTGAAAGTCGATTACGCCGACATCGACTACACGCTGGTCGACGGCGACAGCGAGATCCTGCCCGGCGTCAACGTCATCGACACCCCCGGGCACACCTGGGGCACCATGTCGCTGCAGGTGGACCTGCCCGAGTCCGGCACCAAGCTGTTCACCTCCGACGCGGTGTACCTCTCGGAGAGCTGGGGCCCGCCGCCGATCGGCGCCGCCATCGTCTGGGACAGCGTGCGCTGGCTGGAATCGGTGGAGAAGCTGCGCGGCATCGCCGAGCGGACCGGCGCCGAAGTCATCTTCGGCCACGACGCCGCACAGGCCGAGAAATTGACGTTCGCGCCCGACGGCGAATACCGCTAGGAGCCGGAATGACCGAGTACCTGCACGAATCGGTGTTCACCTGGGGCGCGACCCCGCTGAAGTTCGGCGCGGGCGCGGCCGACGAGATCGGCTGGGACCTCGCGCAGCTCGGCGCGGAACGGGTGCTGGTGGTCACCGATCCGGCGATCGCCGCGTCCGGGGTGGCGCAGCGGGTGGTCGACGCGGCCAAGTCCGCGGGCCTGGTGGTCGACCTCTACGACCAGGTGCACGTGGAGCCGACCGATCGCAGCGTGCGCGCGGCCGTCGAGTACGCCTCGCAGTCCACATGGGACGCTTTCGTCGGGGTCGGGGGCGGCTCGTCGATCGACACCGCGAAGGCGATCAACCTGCTCACGACCTATCCGGCTGATCTCTACGACTACGTCAACGCCCCGATCGGCGGTGGCAAGGCACCGGACGGGCCGCTGAAGCCGCTGCTGGCGGTGCCGACCTCGGCGGGCACCGGCTCGGAAACGACGCCGGTGTGCATCATGGATCTGCTCGAGCACAAGGTGAAGTCGGGCATCAGCCATCCCCGGCTGCGCCCGACCACCGCGGTGATCGACCCGCTGCTGACGCTGTCGATGCCGCCGGAGGTCACCGCGGCCAGCGGGATGGACGTGCTCTGCCACGCGCTGGAGTCCTACACCGCGAAGCCGTTCCACAGCTTCCCGCGGCACAGCGCGGATACGCGGGTGGCCTACTGCGGCTCGAACCCGATCTCCGATGCCTGGGCCGAGCACGCGATGCGGCTGCTCGCGCGCTCGTTCCGGAAAGCCGTGCTCAACGGCGGCGACCTGGAAGCGCGCACGGACATGATGCTGGCCGCCACGTTCGCCGGAATGGGATTCGGCAACGCGGGCGTGCACATCCCGCACGCCTGCGCTTACCCGATCGCCGGGCAGGTGCAGGAGTACCGGCCTGCCAACTACCCGCAGGACGAAGCGCTGGTGCCGCACGGCGAGTCGGTGTCGCTGACCGCGCCCGCGGCGTTGCGCTACACCTTCCCGGCCGATCCGCAGCGGCACCTGCACGCCGCGGAAATGCTCGCACCGGCCGAGATTCCGGACGTGGCGCCGCGCGATCGACTGCCCGCGGTGCTGTCCGAGCTGATGCGCGACATCGGCACGCCGAACGGGATCGGCGCGGTCGGGTTCGGCGAATCCGACATCCCCGAGCTGGTCGCGGGCACGGTCAAGCAGCAGCGGCTGCTGGCCACCGCGCCGCGCGGTGTCGGCGAGGACGATCTCGCGGCGATCTTCCGCGACTCGATCCGGAACTGGTGAGCCCGATGCCGATCTACGACTACGCCTGCGAGTGCGGGCACCGGTTCGAGGCCCTGGTGCACGGGTCCGAACCGCGCTGCGATCGCTGCGGCTCGCAGCCGGATCGGCGCCCGTCCGCGGTCCGGCTCGGCGGCGACGGTCACGG
>NZ_JAFRFW010000773.1:0-3308 GCF_017434145.1 Saccharopolyspora sp.
CAGCGTGGTGTCCAAGCCCAGCTCGCCGGCGACGACCTTCGCGCGGTGCACGAACAGCCCCGGCACGGCCCGCTGCACGTCGTGCACCCGCACTTCGACGCCCGGTCCGACCAGCGTGCCGGTGTCGGCGATCTGGCCACCGCCTTCGGCGTAGAACGGGGTGCGGTCGAGCACCAGCTCCACCTCGGTGCCCGCCGCCGCGGAACTCGCGGGCGCGCCGTCCACCAGCAGTCCGAGCACCCGGCTGTGCGCCTGGAGGTCGGTGTAGCCGATGAACTCGGTGGTGCCGTGCTCGTCGAGCAGCGTGCGGTAGGTCGACAGGTCGCCGTGGCCGGTCTTGCGGGCCTTCGCGTCCTCCTTGGCGCGGCGGCGCTGCTCGGCCATCAGCTCGCGGAAACCGTGCTCGTCCACCGAAAGCCCCTGCTCGGAGGCCATCTCCAAGGTCAGGTCGATCGGGAAGCCGTAGGTGTCGTGCAGCTGGAACGCCTTGTCCCCGGCCAGCTGCGTGCCGCCGGCCTTCTTGGTCTCGGTCACGGCCACGTCGAAGATCTTCGAGCCGGTGGTGAGGGTGGCGCGGAAGGCGTCCTCCTCGTTGCGGATCACCGAGTCGATCCGGTCGAACTCGGTGGCCAGCTCCGGGTAGCCCGGCGCCATCGCGTCGCGCACGACCTGGGTGAACTCGCCCAGCACCGGCTCCTGCACACCGAGCAGGCGCACCGAGCGCACGATGCGGCGCAGCAGCCGCCGCAGCACGTAGCCGCGGGCCTCGTTGCCGGGCGTGACGCCGTCGCCGACCAGCATCACGCCGGAGCGCGCGTGGTCGGCGATCACGCGGAAGCGCACGTCGTCGGTGTGGTCGGCGCCGTAGGTGCGGCCGGAGAGCTCCTCGGCCTTGGCGATCACGGGGCGCACCAGGTCGGTCTCGTAGACGTTGTCCACGCCCTGCAGCAGGCAGGCCACCCGCTCGATGCCCATGCCGGTGTCGATGTTCTTGGTGGGCAGCTCACCGATCGGCGGGTTGCCGGCCTTCGGGGGCAGCTCACCCCTGATGTCCTGCATGAACACCAGGTTCCAGATCTCGATGTAGCGGTCCTCGTCGACGTTCGGGCCGCCTTCGCGGCCGTACTCCGGGCCGCGGTCGTAGTAGATCTCCGAGCACGGCCCGCCCGGACCGGGCACGCCCATGTCCCAGTAGTTGTCCTCGGGACCACGCGACTGGATGCGCTCCGCCGGGATGCCGGTGGTGTTGCGCCACATCGCGGCGGCTTCGTCGTCCTTCTCGAAAACGGTGACCCACAGGCGTTCCGGGTCGATGCCGTAGCCGCCGTCGGCGACCGCGGAGGTCAGCAGCTTCCAGGCATGCTCCATGGCGCCTTCTTTGAAGTAGTCGCCGAAGGAGAAGTTGCCGGCCATCTGGAAGAACGTGTTGTGCCGCGTGGTCTTGCCGACCTCGTCGATGTCGCCGGTGCGCACGCACTTCTGGATGCTCGTCGCGCGCGGGTACGGCGCCGGGGCATCACCCAGGAAGTACGGCTTGAACTGCACCATCCCCGCGTTGACGAACAGCAGGGTGGGGTCGTCCAGGATCAGCGACGCGCTGGGCACCACGGTGTGGCCCGAGCTGCGGAAGTGTTCCAGGAAGCGGTTGTTGATCTCGTGGGTCTGCACGGTGGGTCCTTCGTGGAGGGTGCTGCGGAATCCGGACGGCGTGGGCGGAAGGCTCGCGGGCGAGCGGGGACCGACCGGTCGGCGAAGCGTCGCGGCCGGTCACCCGAGGTGCCGCGTCAGCGATCCGCCCGGCGAGCTCGCCGTGCCGGTGCGCGCCCACCGTCACGAACTCGGCTCTCACCGGGGCGAGCCGCGTCGACGGAGCGGGAATCGGTGAGCCGCTGCGGCGGCAACGAGGTGCCGTCCACGACGTTCTGCAGCTCCTGCTCCCGCTCGGTCATCCCGGCGCGCACGTCCGCGCCGAACGAGCCCACGGCACCCGCGAGCTCGCGCATGGCGCCGCCGAGCTGCTCGGCCACGCCGTTCGGGGTCGCCTTGCGCGTGGTCTCGTTGACCTTGCGCATCACCGCGACACCGGCCGCGATACCGGCCCCGAACCAGAACATCCGCCTCACTTGCGGCCTCCCTTGCGTCGGGAGTGCTTGCCCCACGGCTCTTCCTTGCGCTTGCGGCGAGCGCGCAATGCCTTGCTCACCCCGTACGAGAAGGCCGCGGTCTTCACCAACGGGCCACCGAGTGTAGCCGTGAACAGCGAGGACAACGCCGAAACGTTGCCGCTGACGGTCTTGGCGTTCGTGGTGATGCCGTCCACCCGTTCCAGCTGGGTGTTGACGTGCGTCAGCGTCGAGTTCGCGCCGGTGAAAAGCGGGTCGGAGTTCTCGTGCGCCTTGCGGATCGCGACGGTCGCCTCGTCCAGCGTACGGCCGAGCTTGACCAGCGGGACCGCCAGCAGCACGACCAGCAGCACGAACGCGCCTGCGACGATCAGCGCGGCGATCTGCGTGGGCGTCACGTGCCCTCCCGGTTTCTGGTTTCCCTGTGATTGTCCGGCCACCGCGAGAATTCCCGGTGGCTTGATCGCGCGTCAGGTTACCGTGCGGCCCGGGCGCCGATGCCGCCGGTGGTTCGGCGCGTCGGTGCCGGTCAAGCACCCACCGGGGTGATCGGTCCGGTCCCGGCGAGAACCGCCGCCACGTTGCGCGCGGCGAGTTCGGCCATCGCGCTGCGCGTCTCCACCGTCGCCGAGCCCAGGTGCGGGATGAGCACCGCGTTGTCCAGTTCGAGCAGGGCGGGTTCGACGGCCGGTTCGCGTTCGAAGACGTCCAGGCCCGCTGCCGCGATGCGGCCTTCGCGCAGCGCCTCGGCCAGGGCTTTTTCGTCCACGACCGGTCCGCGGCTGGTGTTGATGAGCACCGCGGAGGGCTTCATCTTCGCCAGCGCCGACTCGTCGATCAGGTGCCGGGTCTGCTCGGTGAGCGGGCAGTGCAGCGACAGCGCATCGGCTTCGCGCAGCAGCTCGTCCTGCGAGAGGTAGCGGGCGTCGAGCTCGGATTCCACCTCCGGGGCCGCGCGCCGCCTACCCGCGTAGGCGATGTTCATGCCGAACGCGCGAGCGCGGCGAGCCATCGCCTGCCCGATCCCGCCAAGGCCGATGATCCCGAGAGTCTTGTCCTGCAAGCCCGTACCCAGCATGAATCCGCGGTGGAAGAACCAGGGTTGCCCGGACCGGATCAGCCGCTCCCCCTCACCGAGCCGCCGCGTCGCCATCAGCAGCAAGCCGAATCCGAGATCCGCGGTGG
>NZ_JAFRFW010000774.1:0-4913 GCF_017434145.1 Saccharopolyspora sp.
CCGTTGACCCACCGCACCCCGCGATCCTTCAACAGGTCCGGGGTGAACCGCGCGGTGTTGGTCTGGTCCCGCCCGAACAGCCAGCCCATGTGCGCGTGCCAGAATCCGCGCGCCACCGCGACCGGCCCGTTCCCGTACAACCAGGGCGAGTGCGGGTCCCCCTCCTTGTCGGCGTAGGCGTGGTGACGGCGGTGGTCGGCGACCCACTGGATCACCGGTCCCTGCACGGCGAAGCTGCCCGCGATGGCCAACGCCAGGCGCAAGGGTGCGCGGGCCTTGAACGCCCGGTGGGTGAAGTGACGATGGAACCCCACCGTCACCCCCAACCCGGTGGCGCAGTAGAAGAACACCGCCAGCCCGACGTCCACCCAGCCCAGACCGTTCCCCCAGGCGAAGGGAATCGCAGCGCCCAGCGCGAGCAAAGGTCCGACGGTGAACAACGCGATCAAGGCGATGGCGCCTCGCGAATGACGGCCCCCGACGATCGGGGATGGCGAACCACCGGCGTGCGAGGAATTTGCATCGTATGCGGTCGTGGTCATGTCATCCGTCTCGGTCGCTCTTGCAGTGGCTGGACCGGAATACCCCTCAACCAGGTGACTCACGCCTGCCGCGCTCGGACTGCTTGGCACTGCCGAGGCGCCGCGGCCCGGGCGGGCGTCGCCATTCGGAGCCCGCACCGCGGCACCAGGTCGCGGGATGTCGATCATCGGGCCTCTTCGCTGCCGGGGGGCTGCGCTGATGTCGCGGGGACTTGGGCCTCGCGGGTGTCGGTCGGGTCCACTGTCACCGTTTCGCCGTGTTCCAGCGCCAGGGAGCGAATCGCCGCGTTGAGAATGGCGATGACCGGTACCGCCAGCACCGCTCCGACCGCCCCGGCCAGGATGAATCCGGCCGTGATCCCGAGGACGACCGCCAGCGGGTGCAGCCGCACGGCGTGGCCGAGGATGAGCGGCTGCAGGACGTGGCCTTCGAGCTGCATCACGCCCACCACGACGGCCAGGACTACCAGCGCCGGGAACGGTCCTGTGGTGACCAAGGCGACCAGGACCGCAACGGTCCCGGTGACCATCGACCCGACATAGGGCACGAAGGCGCCCAGGAACACCAAGGCCGCCAGGACAGCCGCCAGGGGGACTCCGACGAGCGCGGTGCCGATTCCCACCCCGGCCGCGTCCATGAGGGCCACGGCCGCGGTCGCCCGGATGTAGGCGACCAGGGACGCGAACGAACGCAATCCCGCAACGTCGGCACGAGCCCGGATGGATCCCGGAACCGTCACACGAAGCACGAAATCCCAGATCTTGCGCCCGTCCCGCAGGAAGAAGAAGAGAGTGAACAGCACGAGCAGCAGTCCGGTGAGGAATCCCAGCAGGGTGCTCGCAGTACTGAGTGCGCCCGAGGTCAACGTTGCTTCGCTGTTGCGGAGAGTGGTGGTGAGTCGTTCGAGTCCTTGGTTGAGCTGTCCCTGGCTCAGCTGCAGCGGCCCGTGTTGCAGCCAATGATGGGTGGCCTCGACGCTGTGGCCGATCTGCTCCTGCAGACCCGGCAGGCCACGGATCACGGTGGTGACGACCAGAGTGAGCACACCGCCGACCGCGGCCAGCCCACCGACGAGCACGACCACTGCTGCCAACGTGCGCGGCATGCCCTTGCCCACGAGCCATCCGACGCCCGGCGCCAGCAACGCCGCCAGGAGCAACGCAACGGCCATCGCGGTGACCACCGCGTAGAGCGTGACGGCCAGCCAGCACACCACCGCCACCACTGCGGCGATGGCCAGCAACCGCCAGCACACCGCGCCCGCCACACGTACTCCTCGCGGAACCTCGTCCGCGGCGGCCCGCTTCTCGCCGCGCATCTCCATCTCGTTCACATCGCCACTGTCACCGAAACGGGCCGTGGCCAAACATCAACGTCGACGAAGCCGTCGCATCCCGCCGCGTGCCCAGCTGACACGCTCCTCGCGCGGATCACCCGCACGCCCACATCGGGCTGATCCGGCCGCACGGCGCGATATCGTGAGCCCTTCTCGCCGGCTTCCGGTTCGGCACGGTGTGTTTCTCACGCATCCAGATCCGGTGTCCGGCCGGCCTCCTGCGCCGGATCATGATGCCGTGAGTCCGTGCAGGTCGACGCACTGCGATGGTCGACTGCTTGCGGGTCGCCGCGGGTGGTATCCCGGTCGGTCTGTCGTTCGGACTCAGCATTGATCTCTGCGCCGAGCAGCACGACGTAGCTGGTGAGGTAGAGCCAGAGCAACAGCACGGCCACACCTGCGAGCGCCCCGTAGGTCTTGTTGTAACTGCCGAAGTTGGCGATATACAGGTTGAACGCGCCGCTGCCGAGCAACCACAGCCCCGTTGCGGTGCTCGCGCCGACGCTGACCCAGCGGAAACGCGGCGCGACCCGATCCGGGGCGACGCGATAGACGACCGCCAGTGCCACCACGATCACCGCGACGAGCAGGAGCCAGCGCACGACCTGCGTTATGACCAGGCCCGCGGGACCGACGTCGAGGCCGCCCAGGACCACCGGGGCGACCGCGACCAGCGCCAGCGCCAGCAGCATGAACACGCCCCCGCACAAGGTGAGCCCGGCCGCGATCGCCCACAGCTTGAGCGTGCCGCGGCTTTCGGACTCGCCGTAGGCGAGATTGACCGCGCTGATGAGGTTCTGCGTCCCGGACGAGGCCAGCCAGAGGGCTGTGCCCAGCGAAATGACCAACCCGAAGCCCAGTGATCCACCGCGGCCCCGGGCCACCGCAGCGAGCTGTTCACTGATCAACTGCTGGGACGCTTCCGGCAACGACGCGGTGTACTCACCGATCTGGCGCGTGGCCGATGCCGGGTCGGCGACCAGGCCGAAGACGGTGAGCAGCGCGATCAGCGTGGGAAAGATCGCCAAAAACGCGAAGAACGCGACACTGCCGGCCAGCATGTAGATGTTGTCGGCACTGCCGGCCTTCCACGCCCGCAGCAGAATCTGCCGCCAGCCCCGAGCCGGGATCTGCGAGGGCCAGTCGGCCTGCCTTCCCGGACGCGACCCCGAGTCGACGTGCCGGCCTCGATCCGCCTGCTCGGCCGCCTCGTCCCGGGCCATCACGACATTCCTTCCGCCACGCGGGTCGGTGACCCGCATCGAACAACCTGCCCACCAGGTCACTCCACTGGTTCCCGGTGTCCGGTAAGGCGATACCGGTATCGATCACGGGACGCCTCCCGGCCACGGGCTCATTCTGCGGCAGGATCGTCAAGGCGCTGGTTCCGCCGCATCTGCTCTTTGATCTGCCGAATGCGCTGGGCGCCTTCGGGCAGTTCGGTTTGGTGCATGGCGTGCTGCATCGCGTCGAAGGCGTGTTCTATCTCGGAGGTGAAAACGTGGTCGAGGGCGGTCGGCAGCACCCGTTGGAGGCGGTCGAAGGCGATGCGCTGGTTGTCGGCCTCCAGCTGGGGCAGTGCCCGGGACAGGACCGTGACGACGGCACCGCACGTTTGGTGCTGCCCGGACTGTCCGGAGGCGGCGATGACGCTGGTGAGCCCGTCCAGGATCTTGCCGATGACGGGGTCCTTGTAGACCAGCGGCAGCTGGCCTCCGTGCGCACCGGCGGAGTGCCGACTTTCCTGCTCCTGAAACGTGACGAGCAGGCTGTGCAGCGTCTCGACCGTGATCTGCGCACCTTCCGGGTCCGCGGAAGTCGCCGTGGCCGCCCAGGCCATGTTGGAGAGGTGATCGACGCTGTGGGCCGCGTCGCGGCCCAGGTCGCGCATGCGGCCGAGCCACAGCGCATCGAGGACGGCTCCGGCGAGGCGGTTGCGTTCGGCTTGGTCCTCGGCGCGTACCTCGGCCAGCAGACCACCGGGCACCACGTGATCGCCCATGGACACCTGTAGTTCGATTTCGGCGGTCTCGCTGACCGGACGCAGGGCCCGGGCCAACAGGTCGCCGTTGATGTGCACGACATAGCCGGCCTGTCCCGAGGTGACCTCGGTGGCCGGCAGGTCGGTGAGTTGTGCTTGCGCCCGGCAGCGAGCGAGCAGTGGTTGCTGGCCTTTCCGTGCTTGGACCGCAAGCTGCTGCAACATCCACACCGTCGCACTCGGACGGATCTGGTCGACTGTGCTGTAGACGAACACCAGCAGGCACACGAGCGTAATCGCGGTCAGCAGCAGGGCCAGCGTTCCGGCCATGATCGCTCCTGCTGGAACCAGGGCCAAGGCCAGCAGGCAAAACACGGTCAGGCCGACGAAGACGCCGAAGAAGACCTGGTTGAGTCTGCGCCGCAGGAACTGGTCCAGCACTACCGGACTGTAGGTCGCCGACTGGTGCTGAACCGCCATCAGCAACACGAAGAAGATGATCGAGATGACGGTGAGCAGACCCGGAGTGATCGTGGACAGCAACGTGGTGGTCGCCTCTGCCGGTACCACCGTCGCCACAGCTCGATACGCCGGCTTCGCCCAGTGCTGCGCGTTGCGATCGAGCACGCTGGCGATCACCGCCAGCACGATCAACACGCCTGTCACCACCGAGGGCACCAGCAGGAACTCACGCAGCGCGTAGGTCACCCGGTTGCGATGACGCGGGCGCGCGCCCGGATTTCCGCCCCGGCCATCGTTGCCAGTCATGTCACTCCCTTCATCGTCACTGGTCCCTGCGCCTACCGGCCGTCCACGGGATGTTGACCGGCACGGATTCTTCCCGGAGGCGAGCACCCCCGCAGGCGCCGGCACGGTGTATAAAGTCCGCACTCCGCAGCGGGCATAGCGATCTACAAGCGAGTCGTGCGGCGAAACCGGCGGATCACCGGATTTGCCGAGTATTCGGCGACAGGAAAACGGCAACCGGTCGGAAACCGCCGGGTGCCGGCAGAAGTCTTCTGCCGGCACCCCAATCACCATCGGCCTCTTCCC
>NZ_JAFRFW010000775.1:0-5518 GCF_017434145.1 Saccharopolyspora sp.
ACGCCCTCGCCGATGGAACTCATCAGCGCCGCCTGCGGCGCCTGCAACGCTTGCGACGGGTCCATGCCGGATCGCGGGAACGAGTTGCCCATCCCGTAGGCCGCGTAGAGCACCGACAGGATCGGCGCGATGCACAGCGCGGAGACCACGACGCCCACGATCAGCATGATCTGCTGCTTGAACGGCGTCGCGCCGAGCAACCGCCCGGTCTTGAGGTCGTGCAGGTTGTCCCCGGCGATCGCCGCCGCGCAGCTGACCACGCCGGAGATCAGCACCGCCGTGGCCGCGCCGATGGTCGCCTTGGCCTCGTCGGCGCCGAAATCGATCTGGGTGCCGAGGATTCCCAGCAGCACCAGCGAACTCGTCAGCAGCGTCAGCACGGTCACGCCGGACACCGGATTGTTCGACGACCCGACCAGCCCGGTCATGTACCCGGAAACCGAGGAGAACACGAACCCGGCCAGCAGCGCGAAAACCAGGCCGAAGGCGAGCGTCCCGGCGAACACGCCGCTGCCGATCTCCAGCCGTGAACGGTCCACCACGAACAGGAACACCAGCAGCACCGGCGCCGCCATCACGAGCGTGCCGTAGCCGAGCCAGTTCGCCGGGATGTCGCGTTCGGTGCGCGGCACATCGGCGCCTTCGCCGCTGCGCGCGGCGCGGACCGCGCTGATCGACGAGCGGATGCTGGTCACCATCGGCCGCACGACCGACAGCAGCGCCCACACCCCGCCCACGGCCATCGCGCCGACGCCGAGGTACCGGATCTGCTCGTCCCACACGGCCTCCGCCGCGTCGAAACCGGTGGCGTCGCCGACGATCCCTTGCAGCGCAACGGGATCCGCCAGCGCCATGTACAGCGGGATTCCCGCGAACCAGGCCAGCGCACCGCCCGCGAAGACGAGAACGGCGATGTTCAGGCCCACGATGTAGCCGACGCCCAGCAACGCGACGCCGAGCTCGCTGCCGAGGCCGATGACCACGCCACCGGCTTTCACCGCCCCGGTGACGGTGCCGGACGCGATGCCCAGCCCGGTCTGCGCGAACTTCAGCAACGCGCCCGCGAGACCGGCGATCGTGATGTAGCGGGCGCTGCGCCCACCGCGCTGCCCCGCTTTGAGCACTTCGGCGGTGGCCACGCCTTCGGGGAACCGCAACGGTTTCTCGACGATGAGCGCGCGCCGCAGCGGCACGGTGAACAGCACGCCGAGCACGCCGCCGCACAACGCGATCGTGGCCACCGGCAGGAACGGGAACCCGTTCCAGTAGCCCAGCAGCACCAGCGCGGGCAGCGTGAAGATCACTCCCGCGGCCAGCGCCTCACCGGCCGATGCCGCGGTCTGCACGATGTTGTTCTCCACCACGGTGGCGCCGCGCAGCATCCGCAGCACCGCCATCGAGATCACCGCCGCCGGGATCGAGGCGGACACGGTCAGCCCGACCTTGAGCCCGAGGTAGGCGTTGGCCCCGGCGAGGACCGCCGCCAGCACGATGCCGAGCACGACGGCCTTGGCGGTGATCTCCCGCGGGCTCGCGCTCGCGGGCACGTAAGGTTCGTGATCCGTACTCGTCGGCTTCATGCTGCCGCCATTCGGTCCGCTCTCGGATGTTGTACGGGAGCTGAACCTATCTACGGGCGGCGTGGTCCACACCGAGTTTGCACCGATCCGTTACCCGCGGATTTCCCATAATATGGGCATTGCGGACGAAGCGGCCGAATCGCCGGGGGCTTCTCGAACCAGCCGTCAGCGGCGGAGGTGTTCCAGGATCGCTCCGGTGACGTCGCCGGTCTTGGCGGTGCCGCCGACGTCGGGCGTGCGCACGCCTGCGGCCGCGGTCGCCTCGATCGCCGCGTTCAGCCGCGCCGCCTCGGCGGGGAGTCCGAAGTGCTCCAGCATGAGCGCGGCGCTGCCGATGGCACCTGCCGGGTTCGCCAGCCCCTGGCCGGCGATGTCCGGCGCGGAACCGTGCACCGGCTCGAACATCGACGGGAACCGGCGGTCCGGGTTGAGGTTCGCGCTCGCGGCCAGGCCGAGACTGCCCGCCAACGCCGAACCGAGGTCGGACAGGATGTCCGCGTTGAGATTCGACGCGACCACGACGGAGAGTTCTTCCGGATTCAGCACGAACTTCGCCGCCATCGCATCGACCAGCACGCTCTCGGTCTCCACATCGGGATAATCGCCCGCGACCCGTTCAAAGATCTCGTCCCACAGCACCATGCCGTACTGCTGGGCATTGCTCTTGGTCACCGAAGAGACCTTCTTGCGAGTACGGGTCCGCGCGAGGTCGAAGGCGAACCGGATGATCCGCTCGCACCCGCGCTCGGTGAACAACGCGGTCTGCAACGCAACCTCGTTGCCCGCCCCCCGGCCGGACAGGTTGCGCCCGCCCAGCCCGGCGTACTCGCCCTCGCTGTTCTCCCGCACCACGACCCAGTCCAACTCGGACTCATCGGCCTTGCGCAGCGGCGACGTGATGCCGCGGTGGAACCGGACCGGACGGATGTTCGCCCACTGGTCGAAGTTCTGGCAGATGTTCAGCCGCAACCCCCACAGACTGGTGTGATCCGGCACCGACGGCCAGCCGACCGCGCCGAAGTAGATCGCGTCAAAGCCGGCCAGCTGCTCCAGACCGTCCTCGGCCATCATCCGGCCGGTCCTGGTGTAGTACTCGCAGCCCCAGTCGAACTCGGTCCAATCGAAGGCGAACGCGCCGCCGGAGTCCTGCGCCATCGCGTCGAGAACGGTGCGCCCGGCCGCGACGACCTCGGTTCCCACCCCGTCGGCGGGGATCGCGGCGATGCGGAACGTGCGGGTGGATGACATCGGTGCGGCTCCCGGGTCCGGTTTTCGTGGTGCACCGAGTCAAGCCCGCTCAGCCGACCAGCGTCCAACACGCGTTCGCGATCCGATTCATAGGCCGCGGCTATCCGAGGCGGTCTGAGCCAGGTAATCCGCCGGGCGATGACCGCGCGCCACCGCGAGGAAAGCGCTCGCGGTCGGCGTCAGCGCTGCCGTACGGCTGACCAGTGCGATGTGCAGCTGGGCGGAGTGCTCGATGCGGGCGATCCGCGCGCCCGCACGCCGCGCCAGCGGTACCCACCCGGCGGGCAGCACCGCCAGGCCGACGCCTTGCAGCACCAGCGGCAGGACCGATGTGCGGTGCGCGACCTCCGCGGCGATCCGCAGGTCCACGCCCGCGGCGAGCACGTCGTCGACGATCCGCCGCATGAGACTTCCCGGCGGGGACACGATCATGCGCGCGCCGGCCAGCGCGGACGGCGAAACCGGGTCGCCTTCGGGGAATTCGACGTCACCGGCACCGACGAGGAAGAATTCCTGCGACTCCAGCTCGTGCGCCTGCACCCCGGGCGGCCCCGGCACCTCGGGCGCTCCGATCAGGCCGAGTTCGCAGACGCCGTTGCGGATCTGCGCCACCACCTCGTCCGGGGTGAACGCGGCCTCGGCGCCGACGGTCACACCGGGATGCTCGCGGGAGAGCGACCGGGTCAGCGTGCCCAGCGGTTCCACACCGGGCGACGGCATGGTGGCCAGCTCCACCCTGCCGCGCAGCAGGCCGCGCACCGAGTCCACCGCGGAGCGGGCGGTGCGCAGGTCGCGCAGCACCTGACGGGCCGGGCCGACCAGTTCCGTCCCGGCGTCGCTGATCACCACTCCGCGGCCCACCCGGTGGAACAGCGGCACGCCGAGTTCGCGCTCCAGGCCCGCGATCGCCTGCGACAGCGAGGGTTGCGCCAGGTGCAGCGCCTCGGCGGCACGTCCGAATCCGCCGTGGTCGACGACCGCGAGGAAGTACTCCAGCTGCCGGGTGTCCATGCACGACCTCCGTTTTCCCTGGCAGTGCGTTCGTCGGCGGCTTTCATCGGCGGAGCCTATGAGTCGGTTAGCAACTTACTCTTGGACTCGCCGCGGCCCCCGGCTGCACCGTGATCGCACGTTTCCCCGGGGTCGTCCCGCCGCCAACCGCCGCGCCACCCGCGATCCCTCGACGTGCAGGAGAATGCAATGGCGCATACCGCACCGGCCGAACCGGACCCCGCCCGACAGCGGCCGGACCAGCACCGGACGGAACAGCACCGGCCAAGGCCGAGGCGCTGGTACCGCCAGCTGTACGTGCAGGTGCTCGCCGCGATCGTCATCGGCGTCCTGGTCGGTTGGCAGTGGCCCGACATCGGTTCGGCCATGCAGCCGATCGGCACCACCTTCATCGCGGCGATGAAGATGCTCATCGGGCCGATCGTGTTCCTGACGATCATCGGCGGCATCGCCAACGTCGCCGATCTGCGCAAGGTCGGCATGACCGGTCTGAAAGCGCTCACCTACTTCCAGGTCGGGACCATCGTCGCGCTGCTGATCGGCCTGGTGGCCATCAACATCGCGCGCCTCGGCGAAGGCGTGCACGCCGATCCCGCCAAGATCCAGGCTTCCGGGACCGCGCAGCAGTACGTCGAGCAGGGCGAAGGCCAGCACTGGTGGGACGTGTTCACCCAGCTCGTGCCGGAGAGCTTCTTCGGCGCGTTCGTCGAGGGCGACATCCTGCAGATCATCTTCCTGGCGGTGCTGTTCGGCATCGCGATCAAGGCGGTCGGCGCGGTCGGCGAGCCGATCGTGGCCGGGGTCAACCGGCTCACCGAGGTCGTGTTCAAGGTGCTGAGCTTCGTGATGAAAGCCGCGCCGCTGGGCGCTTTCGGCGCGATGGCCTACGCCGTCGGCGCGTTCGGACTGTCCACTTTGAGCAGTCTTGGCTCGTTGATCGCGTTGTTCTACGCAACTTCGATCGTGTTCGTGCTCGTCGTGCTCGGCGGGTTCCTCGCCGCCTACGTCCGGCTGAACATCTTCGCGCTGCTGCGCTACCTCAAAGACGAGTTCTTCCTGGTGCTCGGGACCTCGACCGCCGAGCCGGCGCTGCCGGGCCTGATGCGCAAGATGACGTTCATGGGCGCCGAACGCGCGACCGTGGGCCTGGTGGTGCCCACCGGGTACAGCTTCAACCTGGACGGTGCGGCGATCTACCTGTCGCTGGCCACGCTCTACATCGCCCAGGCCACCGACACCCCGCTGAGCATCGGCCAGCAGCTCGGCCTGCTCGCGATCATGCTGTTGACCTCCAAGGGCGCCGCGGGCGTCGCCGGAGGCGGCTTCATCGCGCTGACCGCGACGCTGTCCACCATCGGCACGGTGCCCGCCGCGGGCATCATGCTGATCTTCGGCATCGACAAGTTCATGTCCGAGTGCCGCGCGCTGGTGAACTTCTACGGCAACGCCGTCGCGACGCTGGCCATCGCGAAATGGGACGGCAACCTCGACCTGGATCGCGCGCGGCGCGTGCTGGCCGACCGCAATTCCGCCGAGCGCGCCGACGCGATGGCCGCCGAGGACACCGCGGAGCCGGTCGCGGCCCCGGCGCCCGGTGCGCCGCGCGAATCGGAGGCGGAACTCCCCGGTGCAGCGGCGCGCTGATGCCCGCGCGGCTTGCTGATCAAGACCGTCCGATG
>NZ_JAFRFW010000776.1:0-1839 GCF_017434145.1 Saccharopolyspora sp.
CACAACCCGGCGGCGTCCGCGCTGGCGAGGCGGCGGCACCCGGACGGCCAGACCACTTCGCCATGCGCGCCATAGGCGACGGCTATGGAGTCACTTCTTCGACTTGGTCTTGTCGTCCTTGCCCGCGGACTCGTCAGTGGACAGCGCGGCGACGAACGCCTCCTGCGGGACCTCGACCCGGCCGATGGTCTTCATCCGCTTCTTGCCTTCCTTCTGCTTCTCCAGCAGCTTGCGCTTGCGGCTGATGTCACCGCCGTAGCACTTGGAGAGCACGTCCTTGCGGATCGCGCGGATCGTCTCGCGGGCGATGATCCGCGAGCCGACCGCCGCCTGGATCGGTACCTCGAACTGCTGACGCGGGATGAGCTCGCGCAGCTTCGTCGCCATCTTCGTGCCGTAGGAGTAGGCGAAGTCCTTGTGCACGATCGCGCTGAACGCGTCCACGGCCTCGCCCTGCAGCAGGATGTCCACCTTGACCAGGTCCGAGCTCTGCATCCCCGCCTCCTCGTAGTCCATCGAGGCGTAGCCGCGGGTGCGGGACTTGAGGTGGTCGAAGAAGTCGAAGACGATCTCGGCCAGCGGCAGCGTGTAGCGCAGCTCGACCCGGCTCTCGGACAGGTAGTCCATGCCGTCCATCCGGCCGCGCCTGCTCTGGCACAGGTCCATCACCGTGCCCACGAACTCGGACGGGGTGATCACGGTGCACTTGGCGATCGGCTCCTGCACCTGCCCGATCTTGGCCTCGGGCCAGTCGGAGGGGTTGGTGACCTCCTGCTGGGTGCCGTCCTCGAGCTGCACCTCGTAGACGACGTTCGGCGCGGTCGAGATCAGGTTCAGGCCGAACTCGCGCTCCAGCCGCAGCCGGGTGATCTCCAGGTGCAGCAGCCCGAGGAAACCGCAGCGGAAACCGAATCCGAGCGCACCGGAGGTTTCCGGCTCGTAGGTGAGCGCTGCGTCGTTGAGCTGGAGCTTGTCCAGCGCGTCCCGCAGCAGCGGGTAGTCCGAACCGTCGATCGGGTACAGGCCGGAGTACACCATCGGCAGCGGCTCCCGGTATCCGCTGAGCGGCTCCGGCGCGCCCTTGCGCTCGGTGGTGATCGTGTCGCCGACCTTGGACTGCCGGACGTCCTTCACCCCGGTGATCAGGTAGCCGACCTCGCCGACGCCCAGCCCTTCGGACGGCTTCGGCTCGGGCGAGATGACGCCGACCTCCAGCAGCTCGTGCGTGGCGCCGGTGGACATCATCCGGATCCGCTGCCGCGGGGTGATCTTGCCGTCGACCACCCGGATGTAGGTGACCACGCCGCGGTAGGTGTCGTAGATCGAGTCGAAGATCATCGCGCGCGGCGGCGAATCGTGCACGCCCACCGGGCCGGGAACCTGGCGCACCACCTCGTCGAGCACCGCGCCGACGCCGTCCCCGGTCTTGGCCGAAACCCGCAGTACGTCGTCGGCTTCGCAGCCGATGATGTGCGCGAGCTCGGCGGCGTACTTGTCCGGTTCGGCCGCGGGCAGGTCGATCTTGTTCAGCACCGGGATGATCTGCAGGTCGTGCTCCATCGCCAGGTAGAGGTTCGCCAGCGTCTGCGCCTCGATGCCCTGCGCGGCGTCGACCAGCAGGATCGCGCCCTCGCAAGCCGCCAGCGAACGGCTCACCTCGTAGGTGAAGTCGACGTGCCCAGGTGTGTCGATCATGTGCAGCACGTGGTCGAGGCCGTCGACGTTCCACGACATCCGCACGTTCTGCGCTTTGATCGTGATGCCGCGCTCGCGCTAGATCTCCATCCGGTCGAGGTACTGCGCCCGGTACGCGCGCTCGCCGAGCACCCCGGTCAGCTG
>NZ_JAFRFW010000777.1:0-5120 GCF_017434145.1 Saccharopolyspora sp.
CAGCTCGCACTGGCGCTGCACGGCGAGCAGGGCAACCCGGTGACCGTGCGCGCGGAGATCCACCGGCTGCGCGCGCAGCTCGGGCACGACGTGGTGGGCACCAAGCCGTACCGGCTCGCCGCCGAGGTCGACGCGGATTTCCTGCGCCTGCGCAAGGCATTGCGCGCAGGCGAGGTCTCGGCCGCGCTCGAGCTGCACGGCCCGCTGCTGCCCGCTTCGGAAGCGCCGCTGATCCACGAGGAGCGCGAAGACCTGATCACCGGCGTGCGCGGTGCGGTGCTGGCCGCGCGGGACGCCGAGGCGCTGTGGCGGCTGGCCGACGCGGAAGTCGGCAAGCACGACATCGAGGTGCACGAGGTGCTGCTCGAAGCGCTGCCGGTGCACGACTGGCGGCGTGCCACGGTGGCCGCGCGGTTGAACCGGCTGCTGGTCGAGTGAATCGCCGAAGGCGTTGCGCCGGGCGGAGCTCGACCGACCCGCGGTCCGCGGTGCTCCCCGCTGATTCGCGCCGCTCAGCGCCGAATCGGGCCGATGGCGAAACCGCCCGCCGCGAACTCAGTCCTGCGCTTCGGCGACCTTCGGCTCCAGCACGCTCCACCAGTCCGCCAGGCTCGGACGTTCTGCCAGGTCCGCGAAGGTGATCTGCACGCCGAGCCTGCGCCACCGCTCCACCAGGCTCATGATCCGCACCGAATCCAGGCCCCAGTCCAGCAGGTTCTCGTCGTCGGCGAGCTCGGAAGGGTCCTCGTAGAGCAGTTCCGCCACGTCGGCCCGCACGTCGTCCAGGGTCAGCTTCGCGCTCATCGGTTCTCCACTCCCGTCACCGCGCTGCCCGCGAGATCCTTGACGAGCCGTTCGGCCGACTCGACCACCGCGCACCGCTTCGCCGCGTAGCGCAGCGCCATCGCGTGCTCCTCCGCGGAGAAGTCCGCGACCGCGTCGGCCACCAGGAACGCCTGCACCTCCTGCTGGAACGCCTCCGCCGCGGTCATCAGGCAGCCGATGTGCGCGTAGATGCCGGTGATCACCAGCTGGTCGCGTCCCCACTCGTGCAGCATCGAACGCAGCTCGGTGCGCTGGAAAGCGCTGTAGCGCCACTTCGTCATCCGCACGTCGCCGGGTTCGGGCGCGAGTTCCTCGATGATGGCTTCCTGCGCGGCGTCGGCCACGCCCGGCCCCCACCACTCCAGCTGCAGTCCGCGCTGCTGCGGGCTCTGCCCGCTGGGCTGGGCGCAGTAGACCACCGGCACCCCGGCCTGGCGCGCCTGCGCGGCCAGTGCGCGGATGTTCGGCACGACCTCGCTGAGCGGTTCGCCTTCCGGCGCGTACGCGCCCACGAAGTGGCGTTCCATGTCGTGCACCAGCAGCACCGCGCGCGCCGGATCCGCTCGCCAATCCACCCGGTTCGGCGGCAGGTCGTCCTGCCGCGGCACGGGATACGGCGCGATCGTCGGCAACCCCACCGGTGATTCCTCCTGTCCTCGCTGCGAAATCCGTTCAGCGCCGCTGGAGTCCGGGGACGAGGTCCCGCTCGATCGCCGCGCGCAGGTCGCGCTTGCTGACCTTGCCGACGGCGGTCTGCGGGAACCGGTCGACGAACTCGACGCGGTCGGGCACCTTGTAGCCGGCCAGCCCGCGCTGCCGGACGAACTTGATCAGCTCCCGCGGTTTCGGCGCTTCCCCGCGCGGCACCACGAAGGCGCAGGTGCGCTCGCCGAGGTACGGGTCCGGCATGGACACCACCGCGGCGTCGTGCACCGACGGGTGCGCCAGCAGGTGGTTCTCCACCTCTTCGGCGGCGACCTTCTCGCCACCGCGGTTGATCTGGTCCTTGGCGCGGCCCTCGACCACGATGTTGCCTTCCGGGGTGAATCGGACGACGTCGCCGGTGCGGTAGAAGCCTTCCGGCGTGAACGCCTTCGCGTTGTGCTCCTCGGCGTCGTAGTAGCCGCGGATGGTGTACGGACCGCGGGTGAGCAGGTGCCCGGTTTCGCCTGCTGCGACGGGGTTGTCGTCGTCATCTACCACCAGGACCTCGTCGTCCGGGGAGATCGGACGGCCCTGCGTGCCGACGATGACCTCTTCCGGATCGTCCAGCCGCGTGTAGTTCACCAAGCCCTCGGCCATGCCGAAGACCTGCTGCAGCGTCGCCCCCAGCACCGGCCGCACCCGGCGCGCGACCTCCTCGCTGCACTTCGCGCCGCCGATCTGCAGCACTCGCAGGCTGGAGAGGTCGTGCTCGGTGTGCTCGGCCGCGTCCAGCCACACCAGCGCCAGCGGCGGCACGGCCGCCACCAGCGTGGCCCGTTCGGTTTCGACGAGCGGGAAGACCTCGTCCGGGCTGGAGCGCCGCGCGAGCACCACCCGGCCTCCCGCGTGCAGCACGCCGAACGTTCCCGGGGAACTCATCGGGAAGTTGTGCGCGATCGGCAGCGCCGCCAGGTACACCGTGTCCGCGGTGACACCGCAGATGTCGTTGCTGGCGCGGAACGAGTACAGGTAGTCGTCGTGGGTGCGCGGGATCAGCTTCGGAACACCGGTGCTACCGCCGGACAACTGCAGGAAGGCGATGTCGCCGGGATCCGGTCCGTCCAGTTCGGACAGCTCTGCGTCCACATCGGACAGCGCGGTGAAGCCGGAGTCGCCCGGATCGCCCGCGATGAGCACCCGCCCCAGCCCCGGCACCTTCCCCGCCACCTCGGCGGCCAGCGTGCGGTGGTCGAACCCGGCCTCCACGTCGCAGGTGATGTAGGCCGCGGCGGCGCTGAACTCGCAGAAGTAGGACACCTCGGTCAGCCGGTGCGACGGCAGCGCGAACACCGGCACCGCGCCCAGCCGGAACAGCGCGAAGCACACCTCGAAGAACTCCGCGATGTTCGGCAGCTGCACCACGACGCGGTCCTGCCGGGCAATCCCCAGCTCACGCAACCCGGCGGCCAGCCGGTCCGCGCGCTCGTCGAGCTCGGCGTAGGTGATCCGGCGCCGCTCATCGACGATCGCGACCCGATCACCGCGCTCGGCCGCGCGGGCGCGCAGCAGCGCGCCGAAGGTCTCCCCGCGCCAGTAACCGGCTCGCCGGTAGCGGCGGGCGAAATCTTCGGGCCAAGTGGGACATCCGGGCAGCATCGTGCATTCCTCTTCGATCATTGGCCAAGAACGGGTGCGACTACAGCGCGCCGGACCACCCCATGGCCGACAACGCGGTGCGGAATTTGGCGGAGGTTTCGGCGAGCTCCTCGGCCGGATCGGAGCCCTCGACGATTCCCGCGCCCGCGTACAGCCGCAGCGCCGCATCTTCGATCTCCGCGCAGCGGATCGTCACGACCCACTCGCCGTCACCGGCCGCGTCGCACCAGCCGACCATCCCGGTGTAGAAGCCGCGCTCGAACGGCTCGGCCTCGGCGATGGCCTGCCGCGCGGGTTCCGGCGGAGTACCGCACACCGCGGGCGTCGGGTGCATCGCCACCGCCAGCTGCAACGACGAGGTGGCGGGGTCGGCGAGCTCACCGGTCACCTCGGTCGCCAGGTGCCACATCGCGGCCGTGCTGCGCACCGACGGACGCTCCGGGACGACGAGTTCGGTGCAGTACGGGCGCAACGCGTCCGCGACCGCCTCCACGACGGCGGCGTGCTCGCGCAGGTCCTTGTCCGACTCCAGCAGCTCCGCGGCGCGGCAGCGGTCCTCGGCCGGGTCGTCGCTGCGCGGGCGGGAGCCGGCCATCGGGTTCGCCCGCACCTGGGTGCCGTGCCGCGACACCAGCAGCTCCGGGCTCGCGCCCAGCAGCGTGCGCGCGAGTTCGGGCTGCGGGCCGAAGTTGTCCCGCGAACCGTCGGCGCCGCGCCGCGGCAGGTCGACCGCGTAGGTGTAGCCGCCGGGATCGGCGGCGGCCAGGTTGCGCAGCATCCGCGCCGGATCGATTCGGTCCGCAGTGGACAGTTCCAGCGAGCGGGCCAGCACCACCTTGCTCAACTCGGCGCTGCGCAGCCGTTTGAGCACCCGCTCCACCGCCCGCTCGTACTCGCCCGGCGCAGGCACCTGGCGCAGTTCGTAGTCGCCGCCGGCCGATTCCGCCGCCGGGGCCACCACCGCCGACTCGCCCAGCGGTTGCGCGCGGACGACCTCGCTGGGCAGCACCAGGTGCGCGGGCAGATCCCCGTCGAACGGCACCGCACCCACCACGAGCGGATCGCGGCGGCCGAATTCCTCGGCGTGGCGCAGGAAATCCGCCACCCGCCGGGGAAGCCCGGAGCGCCCGGAGGCGCACGTCGTCTTGGGCACCGTGGCGTCCACCCCGCGGGCCAGCATCGAACCGCGCGGAGAGGCGAAGAAGAACGACGAGCCCGCCGCGTACTCCGCGAGCAGTTCGGCCGCGTCCGCGGTGTCCCGGAACATGCCGGTGCCGGTGTCGCTGTCAGTGGTCATGTGAGCCTTCCGTGCGAGGCGTTGCGGAGTGGGCCGGGCGCGCGGTCTCAGGCGCGCAGCGTGGCGCCACCGTCCACGTAGAGGTCGTGCATGGTGATGTGCCCGGCCTGCTCGGAGACCAGGAACACCACCGCCTCCGCGATGTCCTCCGCGGTGGCCAGCTTGCCCAGCGGGATGCCGGTTTTGAACGTTTCCGGCGAGCCGGCGATCACCGCGGCGGCACCCTGCTGGTCCCACAGGGCGTGCTGCATCGGGGTGTCGGTGGAACCCGGCGAGACCACGTTGCAACGAATGCCGTGCTCGGCCAGCTCCAGGCCGAGGGATTTGGTGAACAGCGTGGCCGCTGCTTTGGACGCGCCGTAGGCGGCCATTCCCTGACGCGGGACGCCCGCCGCGTTGGAACCGACCGTGACGATGGCGCCGCGGCTGCGCGGGATCATCAGCTCTGCGGCCGCGCGGCACATGTGGAACACGCCGTTGGTGTTCACCGCGAAGGTCCGGTGCCAGTCGGCGTCGGAAAGCTCAGCGACCTTGCCGGGGTGCAGCACTCCGGCGACGTTGACCAGGATGTCGACCGGACCTGCTTCGTCCTCCGCGCGGCGCACCGCGGCCCGTGCCGCGTCGGCATCGGCGACGTCGGCCGGGCAGGCCAGCATCCGGCGCTGCTTGGCTTGCGCGGCCGCGGCGAGCTCGTCGA